>JBBSKO010000237.1:0-3886 GCA_038256225.1 Propionibacteriales bacterium
CGTCGACACCGACACGCTCTCCGGCGGCGGGCACGGCACCCACGTCAGCGGCATCGTCGCGGGCCGGTCGACCACCCTCACCGACGGCGGCCGCCTCCAGGGCGCCGCCCCGGGCGCGGACGTCGTGTCGCTCTCGACCGGTGCCGTGCTGTTCATCGTCGGCGCCGACATGGCCCTGGAGTGGGTCCTGGAGAACCACGCCGCGCCCTGCGGCGAGGGCGTGCCGGCGAGCACCTGCCCGCCGATCAAGGTCACCAACAACTCCTACGGGCCCACCGGCGGCGGTGAGTTCGACCCGCAGAGCGCCACGGCCAAGCTGCAGCGTGCGCTGGTCGACGAGGGCGTCGTGACGGTGTGGGCCAACGGCAACGACGGTGGCGACGGGACCGCGAACCTGTCCAACCCGCCGGGCCAGGACCCCACCGGCGGGATCCTGTCGGTGGCGTCCTACTACGACCAGGACACCGGCACCCGCGACGGCGTCGTCTCGGACTACTCCTCGCGCGGCCTCGCCGGCGACCAGGCGACCTACCCCGACGTGAGCGCCCCGGGTGAGGCGATCACCTCGTCGTGCCGTCCCTACCTGCCGATCTGCTCGACCGGGCTGGACGTCCGCAACGGCCCCGGTGCGCTCGACGTGGGCACCTTCAACACCATCAGCGGCACCTCCATGGCGGCGCCGCACGTCGCCGGCATCGTGGCCCAGCTGTTCCAGGCCGACCCGACCGCGACGCCGGCCGAGGTGGAGGCGGCGCTGAAGACGAGCGCCCACCAGTACACCGACGGCGCGGCCTACGAGCCCGGCACCCTCGGCGCGACCTCGTTCGACAAGGGCCACGGCCTCGTCGACGTGGTCGCCGCCGTGGAGGCGCTGCGCTGACGCGGTGACCCGGCGGCGGGTCGACGCGACCCGCCGCCCCCCGAACGAGGGGCTCTTCCGGACATGGGGCCGGAGGGGCCCCTCCTCGGCGTCCGGCTACGGTCGCCGCATGAGCCCCGCCGCGCTGCTGGTCGAGACCTTCGGCCGCGTCCAGGACAACGCCCTCGCCGCCGTCGACGGGCTGACGCCCGAGCAGCTGGCGCAGCGGCCCGGCTCCGCCCGCGACGACGCCAACCCGGTCGGCTGGCTGGTCTGGCACCTCGCCCGGGTGCAGGACGACCACGTCGCCGACGTGGCCGGCCACGAGCAGGTGTGGACCGCCGACGGCTGGGCGCGCCGCTTCGACCTGCCCCTCGACGACGCCGACATCGGCTACGGCCACACCACCGAGGAGGTGGCGGTGGTCCGCGCGGACGCCGACCTGCTGGCCGGCTACCTGCGCGCGGTGCACGCGCGCTCGGTGGCGTACCTCTCCGGCCTCGAGCCCGCCGACCTCGACCGCGTCGTCGACGAGCGCTGGGACCCGCCGGTGACCCTCGGCGTCCGTCTGGTCAGCGTGGGCGACGACGGCACGCAGCACGCCGGGCAGGCGGCGTACGCCCGGGGCTTGCTCGGTCTGTAGAGTCCACCCCGAGGGGAGTACCTCACCCAAGCCCGACCCGGTCAGTACGACGATCCCCAGCGGTCGTCCCGGGCGGCGCCGGCCCGGCCCGCGCACGTCGTGCGCGTCGGACCCCGGTCGAGAGAGACCTCAGGTCTGCAGTCACGACTGAGGAGAACCCCCCCGTCTTGGACACCATCGGCACGCCCACGCTCTGGACGGTGACCCTGGTCGCCGTCGTCGCGCTGCTCGCGCTCGACTTCGCTCTCACCCGCAAGCCGCACGAGGTCTCGATGAAGGAGGCCATCGGCTGGTCGGCGTTCTACGTCGCCCTGCCGCTGGCCTTCGGCGTCTGGGTCTGGTCGGTCCACGGCGGCCAGACCGGGCTGGAGTACTACACCGGCTACCTGGTCGAGAAGTCGCTGAGCGTCGACAACCTCTTCGTCTTCATGCTCCTGCTCGGCGCCTTCGCCGTCCCCCGCGCGCTGCAGCAGCGCGTCCTGCTCTTCGGGATCATCGGGGCGCTGGTGCTGCGCGGCATCTTCATCGCCGTCGGCGCCGCGGCGCTCGACGCGTTCGACTGGGTCTTCCTGGTCTTCGGCCTGATCCTGCTGGCCACCGGCGTCAAGCTGCTCCGCGACGCGGTCAAGGGCCACGAGCAGTCGGTCGACATCCAGGAGATGAAGGTCGTCAAGCTGGTCAACCGCGTCTTCCCGGTCACCGACGACTACGAGGGCACGAAGCTGAGTGTGAAGCGTGACGGCAAGCGCTTCGTCACGCCGCTGCTGGTCGTCGTCGTCGCGGTCTTCGCCACCGACGTCGTGTTCGCGGTCGACTCGGTCCCGGCCGTCTTCGGGATCACCGGCGACCCGTACCTGGTCTTCGCCACCAACGCCTTCGCCCTGCTCGGTCTGCGGGCGCTCTACTTCGTGCTCGAGGGCGCGCTGTCCAAGCTGGTGCACCTGTCCTACGGCCTGGCGGCGATCCTGCTGTTCATCGGCGTCAAGCTGGTCCTGCACTGGGGCCACATCGTGAACCCGAGCGTGCCGGAGATCCCGACCCTGGCCTCGCTGGGCGTCATCGTCGGCATCCTGGTGCTGGTCACCACGACCAGCCTGATGGCCGACAAGCGCAAGCAGCGCGAGCGCGCCGGTCGCGACCAGGAGTCCGTCGGGTCCTGACCAGGCCGACCGGGCGTACCGGCGCAATTGCGAGGTTGTGACACGTTCACCGGCGGAAAGCTGCATCAACCACGCAATTGCGCCCGTACGACATCCCGCCCGGCGCACGGGACCGCCACCGCCCCGTCGGGAGGGGCTGGTCGCTACCGCGCCGCCCCCTCGAGCTCGGCCACGTCGTCGGCGGACAGCACGACGTCGCGGACGGCGAGGTTCTGCTCGAGGTGGGCGCGCCGGGAGGTGCCGGGGATGAGCGCGACGTGGTCGGCGTGCGCCAGCAGCCAGGCCAGGCCGACCTGGGCCGGGGTGGCGCCGAGGCGCCCGGCCACCGTCAGCACGGCGGGGTCCTCGGTCACCTTCGGCACGCCCGGGAAGGCCGAGCCCAGCGGGAAGTACGGCACGTACGCCACCCCGGCGCGCCCGCACAGCTCCAGGACGTCCTCGTCGGACCGGTCCAGCAGGCTGTAGGCGTTCTGCACGCAGACCACGTCGGCCTCGGCGATGGCCTGCTCGACCTGGGCCCGGGTGGCGGTCGAGATGCCGACGCCGGCGATCTTGCCCTCCTCGCGCAGCGCCACCATCTCGCCGAGCTGCTCGGCGAGCGGGACCTGCTGGGCGTCCGGCAGCGGGTGGGCCGCGTCCGGCAGTCGCAGGTTGACCGCGCCGAGCCGCTCGACGCCGAGCGTCCGCAGGTTGTCCTCGACCGCGGCACGCAGCTGCTCGGGGCGCTGGGCGGGCGGCCAGCCGCCGTCCTCGTCGCGCTCCGCCCCGACCTTGGAGACCAGGACGAGGTCGTCGGCGTACGGGTGCAGCGCCTCGCGGATGAGCTCGTTGGCGACCGCCGGCCCGTAGAACTGGGCGGTGTCGACGTGGTCGACGCCCAGCTCGACCGCGCGGCGCAGGACGGCCAGCGCCTCCTCCCGGTCGCGGGGCGGGCCCATCACCCCGGGGCCGGGCAGCTGCATGGCGCCGAGGCCGACGCGGTGCACGGTCAGGGGTCCCAGGGCCACGGTGTCGCTCACCCGCGCGACGCTACGGACGCCGCCGCGTCTGGCGCTCACCCCCGGGTCCGGCGCTAGCGTCCTGGGATGAGCGACGACACCGACCGCGCGGCCCTGCACCAGGACGGATTCTGCGACGTGGTCGTGGAGATCCCCCGGGGGAGCCGCAACAAGTACGAGGCCACCGACGACGGCGTGATCTGGTTCGACCGCCGCCTGGGCGGCC
>JBBSKO010000238.1:0-3862 GCA_038256225.1 Propionibacteriales bacterium
GCTGTCGTCGCTGGAGGAGGCGCGCCTGGACCGCTGCGACGTCGTCATCGCCGCCACCGGCGACGACAAGGCCAACCTGGTCACCTCGCTGCTGGCCAAGACCGAGTTCGGGGTGCCGCGCACCGTCGGACGGGTCAACCACCCCAACAACGAGTGGCTCTTCAGCGAGGCCTGGGGCGTCGACGTCAACGTCTCGACGCCCCGGATCATGTCCGCGCTGGTCGAGGAGGCCGTCACCGTCGGCGACCTCGTCCGGCTGTTCACCTTCCGCCAGGGCAACGCCAACCTGGTGGAGATGACGCTGCCGCCGGACTCCCCGTACGTCGGCAAGCAGGTCGGTCTGATCCCGCTGCCGGACAACTGCGCCCTGGTGACCATCCTGCGGGACGGCCAGGTGTACGTGCCCGACGCCGAGCAGCCGGTCGAGGCCGGGGACGAGCTGCTGTTCGTGGTGCCGGACGTCGGCGAGGATGAGCTGGAGCGGCTGCTGGCCCCGGCCAACCACCCGGCCGGCGGCGCCCAGCGCTCGGCGGGCCAGGCCTAGGCCCTCGCGCGGGACCCGTCAGGTCGCCGGGGAACCGGTCGCCTGCTCGATCGGGGTGCGGTCGCGCGCCAGCACCCAGATCATCGCGCTCCAGGAGGCGATCCGCAGTGGCCAGCCCAGGCCCAGCCGCAGCACGCCCAGGACCAGCACGGCCAGGTCGATGTCGATCACGCCGGACCAGCCGGCCAGCCAGACGGGGCCCTGCAGCCCGGCACCGATCGCGCCCGGGAGCAGGAAGATCCAGGTGAGCCGGTTGCACAGGCCGACGACCTGACGGTCGGCGTGCCAGGCGGTCGGGTCCCCCGTGACGCTGCCCAGCAGGAAGCCGACGAACGGCCAGCCGGCCAGGCAGGAGCCCGCCATCACCACCGTGTACCCGGTGGAGACCAGGATGCCGGGCAGGAAGAACGCCAGCGCCTGCTCGGACTCGTTCCCGCCGGAGGCGGCCGCGAGCCGGACGAAGAGGTAGCCGATCCCGATGGCGAACAGCGCGTTCAGGACGAACTGCACGGTCGAGCGCTGCACGAGCCGGACCACCAGCATCACGACGGTGACGGCGAGGCTGGCGACCAGCGCGGCCGGGAGCTCCTTGGTGGCCAGCCAGATCACCGTGAAGAGCGCGCCGGGCACGCCGGCCTCGATCATCCCGCGGCGCCCGCCCAGCGCCCGGGCCATCTGGGACCGGACCAGCGCCTCGACGGAGTCGATCCCCGGGGTGCCCGGGGTGCCCGGAGTGCCGTGGGTCCCGGGGGTGGGGCCGCCGTCCGCGCCGCTCACGGCAGCAGCTCGTAGCGGGGGTTGTACATCGTCCGCACTCCGCCGTGCTGGCCGATCCGGCCCTGCACGCGCAACGAGCGGCCGGCGTGGACGCCGGTGATGTGCCGGCGACCCAGCCAGACCACCGTGAGCGACCCGGTGCCGTCGGCCAGCTCGGCCTCCAGTGCCGGCACACCGCCGCGCGGGCGCAGCGTGATCATCCGCAGGTTGCCCTCCAGGCACACCGGGACCCGGTCCGGGGCGTCGCCGATCCGCTGGACCGGCACCTCGACCGCGGGCGTCCCCTCACCGGGCTCACGCCCGTCGTCGTCGCTCCCGCGACGCCCGGGACGCTCGGCGTCACGCGAGCGGCGCAGCAACCTCACGGCCGGGGGTCCCCGTCGGGGCCGGTGTCCGGCGCGGCCTGCTCGACGGGCTGCTCGGGCTGCTCGGGCTGCTCCTGGGCCAGCGCCTGCTTGGGGTCGGCGGTGGGCCGCTCGACGCGGCGCGCGTTCTCCGGCAGCTTGATCGGCAGCGGCTCGCCGGGCGGGACGGGGTTCTGCCCGCGACGCACCACGACGCGCTCCAGGACCTCCTCCCAGGCCACGGCGGCCTCGGCGTCGACGGCCGGTCGTCCGATGAAGGTCGCGCGCAGCATCCAGCGCGGGCCGTTGATGCCGACCACGCGGGACTGCTGGACGCCGACGGCGCCGTCGGGGGTCCGGACGCGTACCTCGCAGGCCAGCTCGGGGCCGAAGCGGCCCTCCTGCTCGGTGGCGGTGCCGCCGCGCCGGGCCATGTCGGCGGCGATCCGCGGACGCACCTCGGACCACAGGTCGCCGTTGCGGGAGGCGGCGAACGCGCGGACGTCGAGCGCCCCGTCACGGCCGGCCAGCACGACCGACTGGACGTCGCCCGAGGCCTCGTCGACCTGCAGCCGCAGGTCGCGGCCGGGCTCGCCCTGGAGGAGCAGCGAACCGAGGTCGACACGCTCGGTGCCGTCGTCCCCGATGTCGTCGACGTCCCAGGGACCCAGGTCGGGCTCGGTCGACGAGGCGACGTCGACGCCCTCGTCACCGTCGTCGGTGGTGGACCTGCGGCGGAACCTCACTGCTCTTCTCCTCCTCGCGACGCGGGGTCGTGGCCCCCGGTAGAACCGTAGCCTCCGCTGCCCCGCTCGGACTCCGGCAGGCGGTCGACTTCCACGAACCGCGCCCGCTCGTGGCGCTGCACCACCAGCTGGGCGATCCGGTCGCCCCGGCGCAGCCGCAGCGAGGTGACGGGATCGTGGTTGACCAGCAGCACGCGGATCTCGCCCCGGTACCCCGCGTCGATCGTCCCGGGCGTGTTCAGCACCGACAACCCGTGCCGCGCGGCCAGGCCCGACCGCGGGTGGACCAGCCCGACGTACCCGGGCGGGAGCGCCAGGGAGACCCCGGTCGGGACGAGCGCCCGCTCGTGCGGGCCGAGCTCGACGTCGACGGTGGTGCGCAGGTCGGCACCGGCGTCGCCCGGGAGGGCGTACGCCGGCAGCGGCAGGTCGGGGTCGAGGCGGACCAGGGCGATCTCCAGCTCGGGGCCCGGCGGGAAGGACGGGTCGGTCCGTGGGTCGCCGGCGGAGCCGGTGTGGTGGTCGTCGCTCACGGCGGGAGGCTAGCCGGGGGGCCGCGTGCCGCGCCTGGCCCGGGGTGGGACCCTGGGAGGGTGACCGCGCCCTCGACCACGCCGACCCAGCGCCCCGACGGCGCCGCGAGCCACGACGAGCGCCTCGGCGTGCCGCTGCGCTGGTGGGTCCAGGGCACCATGCTCGTCGCCTCCCTGTGGCTGGCGCTCGTCGTGGCCACGCCCGCCGTGGTGGCGTTCGGGGTGGCCGGCCTCTGCCTGGCCCTGCTGGCGGGCCTGCTGGTGGCGTACGGCTCCGCGGTCGTGCGGGTCGACGAGTCCACCTTCCGCGCCGGCCGCGCCTCGATCGCCGGTCACCACCTCGGGCGGGTCGACGAGCTGGACGCCGAGGCGACGCGGCTGCTGGCCGGCCGGGACGCCGACGCCCGCGCCTACCTGCTGCTGCGCCCCTACCGCAAGCGGGCCGTGCACGTGGAGGTGCTCGACCCGCGCGACCCCACGCCGTACTGGCTGGTCAGCACCCGGCACCCCGAGCGGCTCGCGGCGGCGCTGCGCGCCCTGGTGGCCCGCAGCTCCGCGCACTGAGGGGCACCCGTGCCGCCCCGCGGGGGGTGCCTGCGCCCCGAACTGGCTCGATAGCCTGGTGCCATGGCATCGGAGAGCTCCAAGATCTGGTCAGCCTTCTCCCTGGTCGCGGCGCTCGGCGCCGCCACCGTGGCGAAGAAGACCCTCAACACCACCTGGCAGAAGGCGACCGGCAAGCAGCCGCCCGCCAACCCGGCCGACCCGGACGTCGACATCTGGGAGGCGGTGGCCTGGGCAGCGCTCAGCGGCACGCTGATCCAGATTGCGCGCATGCTCGCGGCCCGGAAGGCGGCGAACTACTACGCCCGCTCGACCGGCCACATGCCCCCGGGCCTGGGTGCGGACCGGTTCGAC
>JBBSKO010000239.1:0-3862 GCA_038256225.1 Propionibacteriales bacterium
CCCGCAACGGCCGGGGCGGGCACGTCGAGGTCCTGCCCCTGTTCTCCCGGCTCTCCGCCGCCGAGCAGCACCGGGTCTTCTCCTCCCACGCCGGGCGCCGGATCGTGCTGTCCACGAACGTCGCGGAGACGTCGCTGACCGTCCCCGGCATCCGGTACGTCGTGGACACCGGGCTGGCGCGCATCTCGCGCTACTCGGTGCGCACCAAGGTGCAGCGGCTCCCGATCGAGCCGGTCAGCCAGGCCTCGGCCAACCAGCGCGCGGGCCGCTGCGGCCGCGTCGCGCCCGGCATCTGCATCCGGCTCTACGCCGAGGAGGACTTCGAGGGGCGCCCGGAGTTCACCGAGCCCGAGATCCTGCGCACCAACCTCGCCTCGGTCATCCTGCAGATGACCAGCCTCGGCCTCGGTGACGTGGCGCGCTTCCCGTTCGTCGAGCCGCCGGACCGCCGCAACGTCACCGCCGGCGTGCAGCTGCTCGAGGAGCTCGGGGCCCTGCACCCCGGCCAGGACCGCCGCGGCGGGCACCGGCTCACCGAGCGCGGGCGCCGCCTGTCCCGGCTGCCGATCGACCCCCGGCTGGGCCGGATGCTGCTGGAGGCCGAGCAGCTCGGCTGCCTGCGCGAGGTCCTCGTGATCACCGCGGCGCTCTCCCTGCAGGACCCGCGCGAGCGCCCGGTCGAGCAGCGCGCCCAGGCCGACCAGCAGCACGCCCGCTTCACCGTCGAGGGCTCCGACTTCCTGACCTGGCTCGCACTGTGGCGCTACCTGCGCGAGCAGCAGCACGAGCTCTCGGGGTCGGCCTTCCGTCGGATGTGCAAGCGCGAGCACCTCAACTGGCTGCGCGTGCGGGAGTGGCAGGACTACGAGTCCCAGCTGCGGCAGGTCTGCAAGGAGATGGGTTTCGAGACAGGCGCTGGCGCGCCTTCCTCAACCACCGTCTCCGGGACCGCGGACGTCGCGGACGCCGACGGCATCCACCAGGCGCTGCTCTCGGGCCTGCTGTCGCAGATCGGTCTGCTCGAGCCGCGCGACAAGGAGCGGGACGGTGCCGGCGGCAAGCGACGGCCGGGTCCGCGGGAGTACCTCGGCGCCCGCGGGTCGCGGTTCGTGGTCTTCCCCGGCAGCGCGCTGCACCGCAAGAACCCGACCTTCCTGATGGCCGGCGAGCTGGTCGAGACCTCCCGGCTCTTCGCCCGGCAGAACGCCGCGATCCAGCCGGAGTGGGCCGAGCGGCTCGGCGGCGACCTGGTCAAGCGGACCTACTCCGAGCCGCACTGGTCGCTCAAGCGCGGCTCGGTCGTCGCCCACGAGCGGGCCACGCTGTACGGCGTCCCGCTCGTCGCGGACCGCCTGGTGCCCTACGGCAAGGTCGACCCCGAGCTGTCGCGCGAGCTGTTCGTCCGGCACGCGCTGGTGCAGGGGGAGTGGCGCTCGCACCACCGCTTCCTGCGCACCAACCGCGCCCTGCTCGAGGAGGCCGAGGAGCTCGAGCACCGCGCCCGCCGCCGCGACATCGTCGTCGACGAGGACACCCTGTTCGACTTCTACGACGCCCGCGTGGGCGCCGAGGTGGTCAGCGGTGCGCACTTCGACGGGTGGTGGAAGAAGCAGCGCCGCACCCAGCCCGACCTGCTGACCTTCGACCCCTCGATGCTCACCCGCAGCACCGCCGAGGAGGTCCGTGAGGCCGACTTCCCGGCGCAGTGGCAGGGCAGCACGGAGGGACTCACCTTCGGCATCAGCTACCACTTCGAGCCCGGTGCGGCCGAGGACGGCCTGACGATCGACCTGCCGGTGGCCACCCTGAACCAGGTCGACGACGCCGACTTCTCCTGGAACGTCCCCGGCCTGCGGCACGAGCTGGTCACCGCGCTCGTGCGGAGCCTGCCGAAGAACCTGCGGGTCAGCCTCGTGCCTGCGCCCGACAAGGCGCGTGCGTTCCTCGCCGAGGTGCCGGCCGGGCAGGAGCCGCTCCTCGACGCCCTCGAGCGCTGGGTCCGCTCCACCGTCGGGGTCGTGGTCCCGCGCGACGCCTGGGACTGGGACAAGGTCGCCCCGCACCTGCGTCCGACGTACCGCGTGCTCGGCGACGACGGCGCGGAGCAGGCCCGTGGCAAGGACCTCACCGCGCTGAAGGCGCCGCTGCGCGCCGAGCTCGACCAGGCCCTGGCCGGCGCCGCCGACGACTCCGGGCTGACCCGCCGTGGCGAGACCAGCTGGGTCTTCGGGGCGGTCGAGGACGAGGTCGTCCAGCGCCGCGCCGGCCACGAGGTCCGCGCGTTCCCGGCCCTGGTCGACGAGGGCCGCACCGTCGGGCTCACCGTGCTGGCCTCGGCCGAGGAGGCCGAGTCCCACCACCGCCTCGGCGTACGCCGGCTGCTGCGCCTCGAGGTCGACCGCCGCCACCCCGGAGCGGCCGGACGGGTGCTCGACGGGCTCGGCAACGCCCAGAAGCTCGGTCTGGCCGGCTCGCCCTACCCGACGGTGGCGGCGCTGCTCGACGACGCGCTGGACGGCGTGCTGGGCGAGCAGGCCGACGCGGCCGTCGGGCGGAGCGGGGTACGGGACGAGGCCGCCTTCGCCGCGCTCGTGCGGGAGGTCGGCGACCCCCGACCCGCCCTGGCCGCGGTGGTGGCCGACGTGCTCGACGTGCTGGACCGGTGGCGGGCCGCGGAGAAGGCGCTCGGCGGGCGGGCCGAGATGGCCGAGCTGCCGGCGCTGACCGACCTCCAGGCGCAGCTGGCCGGCCTGGTCCACGTCACGGGGCCCGAGGGCGGCTTCCTGGCCGAGGCCGGCCCTGCCCGGCTCCGCCGCTACCGCGCCTACCTCGGCGCCGTGGTCGCCCGCCGCGAGCTGCTCGCGGAGCCCGGTGGGCCCTCGCGGGACCGTCAGCTCGCCGGCGGCCTCGCCGATGTCCAGGACACCTGGCGGCACGCCGTCGCGGCGCTGCCGCCCGGCCGCCCGCCGGGGGCCCGGCTGCGCCGTGCCCGGTGGATGCTCGAGGAGCTGCGCGTGTCGCTGTTCGCGCAGCGCCTGGGCACCGACGGCCCGGTCAGCGAGCAGCGCGTGCGCAAGGTCCTCCAGGCCTGAGCCCGGACCCGCCCGCCCGCCCGCGCCGCGGCCGGGGTGGGTCGTAGCGTGGGGACGGTGAGCGAGCAGACCCCCCGGCCCCCGCGGCGACCGACGCCGAAGACCGGCCACTTCTTCGAGTCCGCCGCCGGCGGAGTCGACCCCGCCGAGGTCACCGAGGCCGCCGACCGGGCCGCGCACCTGCTGGTGCGTGGCGCGCGGACCAGCGAGGACCGGGCGGTGGGTGACCGGTTGCTGCACCTGGCCGAGAGCGAGGGCATCGAGGCGATCGCCGAGGTCTGGTCGGGCTCCCCGGCCGACTCGCTCGCCGGCTGCCTGTGGCGGCTGTACCTGCTCCGGTCGTGGGTGCACGCCGACCCGTACCAGGTGGCCCAGGAGTTCGAGGCCGGCCGCACCGGTGCGCAGGTGGCGCGGGTGGTGGCCGGCGTCGCCGACCCGCCCGGGCCGGACGCCCTGAAGGCGATGGTCGACGAGGTGCTGCGCGGGATCGCCGAGCGCGACTTCGCCGACGTCCTGCTGCGGGCGGCCGCCTTCGCCCGGGTGGTCGCCACCGGGCGTGCCGTCCTCGAGGACCAGGGCTCGGCGGGCGTGCGCCGGATGCTGCTGCTCTCGGAGCAGCTGGAGGCCGCCGGCCACGCCGAGCTCGCCCACCGACTTGCGTGAGTCGGCCTCCGGCCTAGACTCGTCTCTTGGAGCACGCCGGGCTGCGGCAGCCCCGGGTCCCAACTAAAGCCGCTTCGAGCGGCCACGCGCCGTGAGGCGCTCCCAGC
>JBBSKO010000240.1:0-3857 GCA_038256225.1 Propionibacteriales bacterium
CATCGCCCGGCACGGTCGCCACGAGCTGACCAACCTGGTCCTGACCGCAGCCCAGGTGACCGAGCTCGTCGAACGCATGTTGAAGAGCTCGGGTCGCCGGATCGACATCAGTCGCCCGTTCGTGGACGCCATGCTGCCCGAGGGGCACCGCCTGCACGTGGTGCTGGAGGGGATCTCGCGCGGGTTCAGCGCGGTCAACATCCGCAAGTTCGTGCTCCGTGCGACCCGGCTCGCCGACCTCGTCGAGCTCGGCAGCCTGACGCCGCAGGCGGCGGCCTTCCTCGACGCCGCCGTGCGGGCCGGGCTCAACCTGCTGGTCGCCGGCGGGACGCAGGCGGGCAAGACGACCCTGCTCAACTGCCTCGCCGCGGCGATCCCGGGTGGCGAGCGCGTGATCTCGGCCGAGGAGGTGTTCGAGCTACGGTTCCCGCACCCGGACTGGGTGCCCCTGCAGACCCGACAGTCCGGGCTCGAGGGCACCGGCGAGATCCGGTTGCGCGACCTGGTCAAGGAGGCGCTGCGGATGCGGCCCTCCCGGATCATCGTGGGAGAGGTGCGCTCCGAGGAGTGCCTGGACCTGCTGCTTGCGCTCAACGCCGGCCTTCCCGGCATGTGCACCATCCACGCCAACAGCGCCCGGGAGGCCCTGGTCAAGGTGTGCACCCTGCCGCTGCTGGCCGGAGAGAACATCTCGGCCCGGTTCGTCGTGCCCACCGTCGCGTCGTCGCTCGACCTCGTCGTCCACCTGGGGGTGGACGCCCTGGGCGTGCGCCGGGTCAACGAGGTCGTGGGCGTCCCGGGGCGGGCCGAGAACGACGTGATCGAGACCGAGACCCTCTTCGTGCGTGAGGGTGGCGAGCTGCGCCGTGGCAACGGGCGCCCGCCGCGCCCGGAGCTGTTCGCACGGGCCGGGCTCGACCTCGACCGGCTCCTGGCCGAGCGCTGAGCCGGGTCGCGGCCGGGGACGGGGTGAGCGGACGTGGGCGCACTGGTCGGGATCGGCACCGGGCTCGGCCTCGCCCTGGTGTGGTCGGCCTTCTTCCTCCCGCGCCGGCCCCGGCGCACCGTCGAGCGCACCTCGCGGCTGGCCCTCCTGCTGTCCCGGGCCGGCCTCGCCGAGGTGTCACCGCGGTCCCTGCTGGGTCTCTGCATCGCGACCGGGGCCGTGGTCGCGCTGGTGGTCCAGGCCGTCACCGGCACCCTGCCGGTCGCCCTCGTCTTCGCGGGCATGGCCGCGTACGCACCGGTCGCGATCCTCAGCGGCCGCGGGCGGCGCCGGCAGCGCGACTTCGCCGAGGTGTGGCCCGAGGCGGTGGACAACCTGGCCTCCGCGGTCCGCGCCGGGTTGTCGCTGCCGGACGCCCTGGGCGCGCTCGCCGTCCGGGGGCCCGAGCCGCTGCGGCCGGCCTTCGACGCGTTCGCGCTGGACTACCAGGTCACCGGCCGGTTCGGGGAGTCCCTGGACCGGTTGAAGGAGCGGCTGGCGGACCCGGTCGGTGACCGCGTCGTCGAGGGCCTGCGCGTCGCCCGCGAGGTCGGCGGAGGCGAGCTCGGCCGGCTGCTGCGCAACCTGTCCGGCTACCTCCGCGACGACCTGCGCACCCGCTCCGAGCTCGAGTCTCGCCAGTCGTGGGCGGTCAACGGCGCGCGGCTCGCGGTCGGGGCGCCCTGGGCCGTGCTGGTCCTGATGAGCGGTCGCCCGGAGGTCATCCAGCGGTTCTCGTCGGCCCCCGGCGTCGTCATCCTGGTCGGCGGGGCCGCGATCTGCGCCCTGGCCTACCGGGTGATGATGCGGATCGGTCGCCTCCCGGTCGAGCGGCGGATCCTGGCATGACGCCGGCGGTGTGGGGCGCGGTCTGCGGCCTCGGGGCGGGTCTCGGTCTCGTCGTGGTCCTCGGGCGGGTGCTGGCCCTGCGCCGTACCCAGGTCGCGGTGCGCGTCCTCCCGTACGTCCGGGACCTCCCGCTGGCCGGCCGGCCGGCCGGGCTGCCTGTCGGCGCCGGCGACCCCGCGTCGGTGGTCTCCGGGGTGCTCGGGCCGGTGCTGGGGCGCGCCGCGCACAGCGTCGACCGGGTCCTCGGCGGCTCCTCGTCGGTGCAGTGGCGGCTGCGGCGGTGCGGCTCCGACCGGGGCGTGCACGACTTCCGGGTCGAGCAGGTCCTCTGGGGGCTGACCGGGTTCGCGCTCGCGGCGGCGTACGGCGTGCTGGTCACCGTCACCGGGCGGGGCGACCCGCTGGTGCTGGTCACGCTCTGCGTCGCGGCGTTCGTCGGCGGGGTGGTGCTGCGCGACCGCCGGCTGAGCGCCCAGGTCGCGGCCCGCGAGCGCCGCATCCTGGCCGAGTTCCCGACCGTGGCCGAGCTGCTCGCGCTCGCCGTCGCCGCGGGCGAGGGCCCGGTGGCCGCGCTGGACCGGGTCGTGCGTCGCAGCGGCGGGGAGCTGTCCGCCGACCTGGCCCGGGTGCTGGCCTCGGTCCGCACCGGCGAGCCCGTCGGGGTCGCCTTCGACGGCATGGCCGCCTCCAGCGGGCTCCCGCTCGTGGCGCGCTTCGCCCAGGGCGTCGCGGTCGCGGTCGAGCGCGGCACCCCGCTGGCCGACGTCCTGCACGCCCAGGCCGCCGACGTCCGCGAGGCCGGGCGTCGCGAGCTGATCGAGGCGGCCTCGCGCCGTGAGGTGCTGATGATGGCGCCGGTCGTCTTCCTCGTCCTCCCGGTGACCATCGTCTTCGCCTTCTGGCCGGGCTTCGTGGGCCTGTCCCTGACCACCTGAACGACACCTGATCGACACCGATCCGCCGAGCACCACCCGAGAGGAACCCCGATGACACCGATCCTGCTGCTCCTGGTCCGCCTCCACCTGGCGCTCGCGGCGCCGGGACGCCCACGGCGCCGCGACGAGCGGGGCGACGTGCCCGGCTGGGTGATGGTCACGGTGATGTCGGCCGGGGTCGTGGCCGTGCTGACCCCGCTGCTGCGCACCGAGCTGTCCGAGATGCTGCGCAACGCGCTCAACTCGGTGCGGTAGGAGCGCCGTCCGGTGCTGCGGCGTGGCCGGGGAGGACGCGAGCGCGGCTCGGCCGTCGTGGACTTCGTCCTGGTGCTGGTCGTGCTCGTGCCGATGGTGCTCGGCGTGGTCCAGGTGGCGCTGGTGATGCTGGTCCGCAACACGTTGGCCGCGGCCGCGTCGGAAGGAGCCCGGTACGCCGCCACCGTCGACCGTGGTCCCGCGGACGGCGTGGCGCTGACCCGGCGCCAGATCGACGGGGCACTGGCCGCGCGGTACGCCCGGGACGTCAGGGCCCGCCCGGCGAGCGTCGGGGGTGCGCCGGGGGTCGAGGTCGTGGTCAGTGCCGAGGTGCCGGCGCTCGGTCTGCTGGGGCCCTCGGTGTCGCTGACGGTCAGCGGCCGCGCGGTCGAGGAGCTGCCGTGACCCCGACCGGGCGGCGGAGGGGCGAGGACCGGGGGAGCGCGGTGGTCGAGCTGGTCTGGCTCGGCACGCTGCTCCTGCTGCCGATGGTGTGGGTGGTGGTGTCGATCGGGGAGGTCCAGGCGGGGGCGTTCGGGACGTCCGCGGCCGCCCGGGCGGCGGGGCGGGCGTACGCCCTGGCGCCCGACGACGCGAGCGGCGCCGAGCGGGCCCGGGCCGCGGCCCGGCAGGCGTTGGCGGACCAGGGCATGGCGGCGGCGCCGATGGAGGTGACGGTGACCTGCCGGCCATACCCCGACGACTGCCACGCCGGTGCCTCGGTGATCACGGTCCGCGTGACCAGCGAGGTCGCGCTGCCGCTGCTGCCGGACGTGCTCGGCTCGGGCCGCCCGGCGTTCGGCCTCGACGCCACCCACACCGTCCCGGTCGGG
>JBBSKO010000241.1:0-3811 GCA_038256225.1 Propionibacteriales bacterium
CCCGCTCACCGCGGTCGCCCTGTCCGCCATCACCGGACGGGTCGCGGCCACCGGGGCCAACATCGACCGGATCGAGCGGATGGCGCGCTACCCCGTGACCGCCATCGACCTGCACGTCTCCGGCGCGGACCCCGTCGAGCTGCGCGCCGCTCTGGCCACCGAGGCGGCCGTCCAGGGCGTCGACGTCGCGGTGCAGCCCACCAACCTGCTGCGCCACGGCATGCGGCTGATCGTGATGGACGTCGACTCCACCCTGATCCAGGGCGAGGTGATCGAGATGATCGCCGCGCACGCCGGCTGCGAGGACGAGGTCCGCGAGGTCACCGAGCGCGCCATGGCCGGGGAGCTCGACTTCGAGGAGTCCCTGCGGGAGCGGGTCGCGCTGCTGGAGGGCGTGCCGGAGAGCGCCCTCGACGAGGTCTACGACGGGATCGTGCTGGCCCCCGGCGCCCGCACGATGGTGCGGACCCTGAAGCGGCTGGGCTACCGGTTCGCGATCGTCTCCGGGGGCTTCACGCAGGTCACCGACCGCCTGGCCGCCGACCTCGGCGTCCACTTCGCGCGCGCCAACCAGCTCGAGGTCGTCGACGGACGGCTGACCGGGCGGATCCTCGGCGACGTGGTCGACCGGGCCGGCAAGGCGCGCGCGCTGGAGGAGTTCGCCGAGGCCGTCGGCATCGACGTCGCCTCCACGATCGCGATCGGGGACGGCGCCAACGACCTCGACATGCTGGCGGCGGCCGGGCTCGGCATCGCCTACAACGCCAAGCCGCGGGTGCGCGAGGCCGCGGACGCCGCGGTCAACGTGCCCTACCTCGACACGATCCTCTACCTGCTCGGCATCTCCCGCGAGGAGATCGAGGCCGCGGACGCCGCGGCCGGGGTGGTCACGCCCGCTCCCCCGGTCTGACCCTTCGCAGGCGCCGGCTCAGGCGCCGGCTCAGGCGCCGGCTCAGGCGCCACCCGGGTCCCGACCGGCGGGGTCACCAGGCACTCGGCGTGCGTGGTCGTCCCGCGTAGCGAACGTTCGCCGCAGCGGACGACGCCGCGCGTCGTCCCTGGTCAGCGGGCTGCGCCTTGAGCGGACCGACCACCGGGGCCCGATCCCTACGCGCGACGACCCCACCCGCACCGAAGTCCACCCGCTGGGGCGGGACCGCTGGGACCGCGGCCGACGGTCCTGGCCCGTCTCACCCGCTGAGGAGCACCCGCTCGCCGAACCCCGGCGCCAGCACCCGGACGCCCGGCGCGTGGCGACCCAGCGCCTCGGCGAACCGCGGGCCGGGCTCCACGAAGAGCGCCCGGTGCCGGGCCGGCATGACCGTCCGCAGCCCGACCGGCCAGAAGGTCCCGTGGTGCACGCCCAGCGCGGCCGTGGCCCCCACCGCGGCGACGGCCACCGCGGCCTGGTCGGGGTCGAGGTGCGCCGCGCCCAGGGTGGGGCCCCACCCCCCGATCGGCACCAGCGCCAGGTCGACCGGCGCCACCGCGCCCAGGTCGACCCCGCGGCCGGTGTCGCCGGGGTACCACGCGCTCGTCTCGCCGACGGCGAGCCGGAAGCCGACCGCCGGCGGCGCCGGGCGGCCCCGCGTACGACGACCGCGCACCGGGTCGCGCGTGCCGGGGTGGTCGGCCGCGTGCACCTCGACCCGGACGCCCGCCACCTCGACCACGTCCCCCGGCGCGACCTCGACCAGCTCGCGTCCGCCGAGGAGCGCCGACGTCCACCGCCCCGCGCCGTCGCGGACGCCCCGGGGCGCGACCACGGGCACGGCGGGGTCGAGCCGGCGCAGCGAGCGGTGGTGCAGGTGGTCGTGGTGCAGGTGCGAGACCAGGACGAGGTCGGCGTCCCGCACCCGGGCGGCCGGCAGCGGGCCGACGCGCCGCAGGTGGAGCAGGGAGCGGGTCAGCACGGGGTCGGTGAGCACGCGGACCCCGCCGAGCTCGACCGTCGTCGTCGCGTGGCCCCACCAGGTGACGGCGAGGGCGGCGTCAGCCACGGGCGACGTGGAACGCCTCGAGCCGGGCGCGCCCCGGGCCGAGGTCGGCCCAGGACCCGCCGACGGCGAAGACGGCGGCCGCGGCGGTCGGGTAGCCCCGCGAGACCATGTCCGAGGTCGCCACGTCGTCGCCCTCCCCGTCGTCGAGCAGGTGCGCGAGGTAGGCCATCGTCGGGTTGTGGCCGACCACGACCAGGGTCGAGACCCCCTCGGACGTCTCCCGGACCAGGTCGAGCGCCGCCTCCGGGCCGGCGGAGTACAGGCCGGCGTCGTGCGTCACCCCGCCCTCCCAGCCCGCCGCGGCGGCCAGGGCGTCGTACGTCTGGCGCGTGCGCAGCGCCGCCGAGACCAGCGCCGCCCCCGCGGGGGGCGCGACCTGCAGTCCCAGCCCGGCCAGCCAGGTGCCCGCGGCGGCGGCGTCCCGGCGACCCCGGGCGGCCAGCGGCCGCTCGGCGTCGGTGGCGGCGGAGGGCTCGGCCTGCGCGTGGCGCAGGACGACGAGACGGCGGGGGCTCGCGTTCACCCGTCCAGCCTCCCAGCCCCCCGCCCGTCACCCAAACGACCGGGCCCGGCCGCGTCCGGGCCATGCCCTAGCGTTGTGCCCATGCCCCGAGGTCCCCTTCTCGTCGTCGGAGGTGCCGAGGACAAGCTCCGCCGACGCACCATCCTCCAGCGCTTCGTCGACCTCGCCGGTGGCGCCGAGGCCCGGATCGCGGTGATCCCCACCGCCTCGTCCCTCGGCCCCGAGATCGTCGAGGTCTACGACGCGCTGTTCCGCTCCGCCGGCGCCGGTGAGGTCGTCGCGGTCCGCCCCGAGAGCCGCGAGGAGAGCCACGACCCCGCGCTGGTCGAGCGTCTCGACTCGTGCACCGGCATCTTCATGACCGGCGGCAACCAGCTGAAGCTGTCCAGCATCGTGTGCGGCACGCCGGTCGGCGAGGCGGTCCGGGCCGCGCACCAGCGTGGCGCCGTCGTCGCCGGGACCTCGGCCGGCGCGAGCATCCAGTCCAGCCACATGGTCGCCTTCGGCGTCGGCGGCACGACCCCCAAGCAGCGGATGACCCAGGTCGCCGCGGGCCTCGGACTGATCGACTCCACCGTCGTGGACCAGCACTTCGACCAGCGCAACCGGTACGGCCGGCTGCTGATGATCGTGGCCCAGTCACCCCAGCTGCTCGGGATCGGCGTGGACGAGGACACCGCGGCCGTCGTCGAGCACGTCGAGATCGACGGCGAGGACCACGAGCTGCTGAGCGTCCTCGGGCGCGGCGCGGTGACCATCTTCGACCCGGCCCGGCTGACCACCAACGCCTACGAGGCCCGTCGCTCGGCGCCGCTGCTGGCCAGCGGGGTCGTGCTCCACGTGCTGCCCGAGGGCAGCCTGTTCGACCTGACCACGCGCAGCCTCGTTCCGCCGGAGGTCGTGGTCGACCCCGGCGAGGCCGACGAGCTGGCCGCCGCCGGCAGCGACCTGCGCGCGCTGGCCCGCGACATCGCCGCCGGCGACGCCTCCCCGGGCGCCCTGCGCCGCCGCCGCGCCCGCTCGCAGGTGCGGCCCGCCCCGCGCGACGCCCACGACCTGGCCCCCGTTGCCCCCGCCGCAGCACCGACCTCCGGAGGAGACCCCGCATGAGCGGACGACCCAGCCCCGACCTCGCGATCACCGAGACCCGCGTCTACCGCGGCGCCAACGTGTGGTCCTACGACCGGGCGATCCACCTGGTGGTGGACCTGGGCTCCCTCGAGGAGTTCCCCACCAGCACCCTGCCGGGCTTCACCGACCACCTGATGACGATGCTGCCGGGCCTGCG
>JBBSKO010000242.1:0-3773 GCA_038256225.1 Propionibacteriales bacterium
GACGACCTCGACCTCCACCGGGTCCTGGCCGGCCACCTCGACCAGCTCGACGTGGTGGTCGGTCACCGACGCCGGGTCGTCGACGTCGAGACGCACGGCGTACACGTCCTGGTAGTCGGCCATCGCGTTGGTGATCGCCCAGGCCACCTCGCCGGCGTGCGCGAAGTGGGGCGCACCGGGCACCCCGGGGAAGGCGAAGCCGACCACGTCGAAGGCGTCGTCGGGGTCCTCGCAGGCCAGCCGGACCTGCAGGTAGGCCCCGGGCGACTCGATCACGCGATGGGGGTCGCCGGCGACCAGCGCCCACCCGCTCGCGGTCCGCGCGCCGCCGACCACCCAGGCGTTGCTGCCGCCCTCCGGACCCTCGGGGTCGAGCAGGTCGGCCCCGTCGCCCAGCGCGTCGTGGGCACGCTGGCCCCAGAGCTTGCCGCCGAGGTTGGCGAACATCAGGTGCTGGGCCAGGAACACCGCCAGCGGCGTCCACTCCTCCCACGGCCGGGGCGTCGTCCCGAGCGCCGCGAGCTCCGGCACCGCGGCATGGGCCGGGTCGTCCAGGCCGACGTTCACGCCGTCGACGTAGGCCGCGACGAAGGCGCGGGACTCCTCGTCCAGGGCGGCCCAGCCGCGGCGGGCGACGTCGGCCAGCCGGGTACGCCGGGCCAGCACGTCCCACGCCAGCCCGGCCGGCCCGGCGACGGCCGCGGTCGTGCCCGTGGCCCGGCGCCGCAGCCACTCCAGCTGGAAGGCGCGGTCCCGCGCGGTCACCTCCCCCTGGCCGTGGGCGAGGTCGAGCACGTCGCGGGCGCGGACGTGCGGGACGCCGTGCTGGTCGCGGAAGAGGCGGGCCATGCCCGCACGCTAGCCGCGCCGATCAGGCCCCGACGGGGTGCCCGAACGCGCCGCGCTGGAAGTCCTGGTACGCCGCGAGGACCTCGTCCTTGCTGTTCATCACGAACGGCCCGGCCCAGGCCAGCGGCTCGCGGATCGGCTGCCCGCCGATGACGACCACCTCGAGCGCGGGCGAGCGGCTCTCCTGGCTGCCGGCCGCGGCGAGGCCGAGGTAGTCGCCGGCCCCCATCACGGCGGCCTGGCCCGCGGCGATCGGGCGCTCGTCGACGCCGACGGTCCCGCGCCCGCTGAGCACGTAGACCAGGGCGTTGAACTCCACGGTCCAGGGCAGCTCGAGCCGCGCGCCCGGCTCGATGCTGGCGTGCACCATCGTCATCGGGGTGTACGTCGCGCCGGGGCCGTCGTGGCCGCCGACCGAGCCTGCGATGACCCGGACGAGCGCACCGGCGTCGGGCGTCGTGAGCAGGGCGACGTCGGTGCTGCGCAGGTCCTGGTAGCGCGGGGCGCTCATCTTGGCCGCCCGGGGCAGGTTGACCCACAGCTGCAGGCCGTGGAAGAGGCCGCCGGACTGCACCAACGACTCCGGCGGGGCCTCGATGTGCAGCAGCCCGGAGCCGGCGGTCATCCACTGCGTGTCACCGTTGGTGATCGTGCCGCCGCCGCCGTGGGAGTCCTGGTGGTCGAAGGTGCCGTCCATGATGTAGGTGACGGTCTCGAACCCACGGTGCGGGTGCCAGGACGTGCCCTTGGGCTCGCCCGGCGCGTACTCCACCTCGCCCATCTGGTCCATCATGATGAACGGGTCGAGCTGGCGGAGGTCGATGCCGGCGAAGGCGCGACGGACCGGGAAGCCCTCCCCCTCGTAGCCCTGCGGCGCCGTCGTCACCGACCACACCGGGCGCGGCTGGTCGCCGAGGCCGGGCGAAGACAGGCGGGGCAGGACGGTCAGGTCGTCGACGGTGATCGCGGGCATGGTTCGAAGCGTACGCCGTCCTGATTGAACGTTCAAGCAGTTCTGCGGCGCTAGATTGTCGCCGTGACCGACCCGACCCCGACCCGCTCCCACTACGACGTCGTGGTCGTCGGCGGTGGCCACAACGGCCTCGTCGCGGCCGCCTACCTGGCCCGCGCCGGACGCTCCGTGCTCGTGGTCGAGCGTCTGGACCACACCGGCGGCGCCGCCGTCTCGGCGCCGGCCTTCCCCGGTGTGCCGACCCGGCTCTCGCGCTACTCCTACCTGGTCTCGCTGATGCCGACCCGGCTGATCACCGAGCTCGGCCTCGAACTGGACCTGGTCTCGCGCGACACCGCCTCCTACTCCCCGGAGTCGCGCGGCGGCCGCGACACCGGCCTGCTGGTCGAGTCGGTCGAGGGCGAGGCCACCCGACGCTCCTTCACCGACCTCCTGGGGGCCGAGCCCGGCCGGACGGAGCACGAGGCCTGGCAGCGCTTCTACGCCGACGTCGCCGGGCTCGCCGCGGTCGTCGCCCCGACCCTGATGGAGCCGCTCCCCACCGAGCGCGCCGTGCGCGAGCAGGTCGACGCCGCCGTCTGGCGCGACCTGGTCCAGCGCCCGCTCGGGGAGACGATCGAGGAACGCTTCTCCGACGACCTGGTCCGCGGCGTGGTCGGCACCGACGCCCTGATCGGCACCTTCGCCTCGATGCACGACCCGTCGCTGGCCCAGAACCGGTGCTTC
The DNA here is from genome assembly GCA_038256225.1 of Propionibacteriales bacterium. GTDB lineage: Bacteria > Actinomycetota > Actinomycetes > Propionibacteriales > Nocardioidaceae > Nocardioides. The sequence goes on from JBBSKO010000242.1 coordinate 2,549, forward strand.
GTCTACCACCTGATCGGGAACGGGACCGGCGAGTGGCGGGTGCCCGTGGGCGGGATGGGTGCGGTCACCGACGCGCTCGCGCGGGCTGCCGTGGAGGCCGGCGCCGAGGTGCTCACGGGCGCGGGCGTCAACGCGATCCGTACGGGCCCCGCCGGCGAGGCAGGCGGCGGCGCGGAGGTGACCTGGCACGACGGGACCCGCGAGCGCACCGTCGGCGCCACGCGCGTGCTGGCGAACGTGTCACCGTGGGTGCTGTCAGCCCTGCAGGGCGCGCCGGAGGAGCCTGCCCTCAAGCCCGAGGGCTCCCAGCTCAAGATCAACCTCCTGCTCGACCGCCTGCCGCGGCTGCGCTCCGGGGTCGACCCGGCGGTCGCGTTCGCTGGGACGCTGCACCTCGGGGAGTCGTGGAGCGCGCTCCAGGCGGCCTACGACGACGCCGCGGCGGGCCGGGTGCCCGACCGGCTGCCCGGCGAGGTCTACTGCCACTCCCTGTCGGACGGCTCGATCCTGGGTGACGTGCCGGCGGGCACGCACACGCTGACCTACTTCGGGCTGCACACGCCGGCCCGCCTCTTCGAGGGCGACGACGGCAGCCGCAAGCAGCTCGCCGTCGAGCGCGCGATCGCCTCGCTGGACGAGCACCTCGCCGAGCCCCTGATGGGCTGTGTCGCGCACGACGCCCACGGCGACCCGTGCCTGGAGGCGAAGGTGCCGCAGGACGTGGAGCGCGACCTGGCCATGCCCGGCGGCCACATCTTCCACGGCGACCTGGACTGGCCCTGGGCGCCGGGACGCGCCCTGCTGGACACCCCGGCCCGCCGCTGGGGCGTGCAGACCGACCACGAGGCGGTCCTGGTCTGCGGGTCGGGCTCGCGTCGTGGCGGGGCGGTCTCCGGCCTCGGCGGCCACAGCGCCGCGATGGCCGCTCTCGAGGAGCTCGACGGGGCCACCGCGGGGTGAGCACCAGGTGAGCGCGGGATCACCTCCGGCTGATTTCACGACGCGGCGGGGACGCTGGTAACGTCTGTCCTCGCCGCAGCGCAGCACCGCGGCATGCGCCATTAGCTCAATTGGTAGAGCAGCTGACTCTTAATCAGCGGGTTGTAGGTTCAAGTCCTACATGGCGTACCGGCACGCAGCACCAGACAGGCCCTCCCAGGTAGACCCGGGGAGGGCCTTCGTCGTCGGTAGGCAGGTCCGTCGGCGTCCGAGCCCCGCGCACGTC
>JBBSKO010000243.1:0-3759 GCA_038256225.1 Propionibacteriales bacterium
CGGCGCCGGGGCGCTCGGCGCCCGGATGACCGGCGGCGGCTTCGGCGGATCGGTCGTCGCGCTGGTCGACACCGCCGTGATCCCCGCGGTGCAGGCCGAGGTCCGCGCCGCCTACGCCGACGCCGGGTTCGCCGAGCCGGGGTTCCTGACGGTGGTCCCCGCCCGCGGCGCCGGGCGCGACGCTTAGGACCGCCGCCCGGTCGACGAGCTGCCGCCAGTAGTCGCACGTCGACCTGACCGTTTCACGCACCAGGTGCGTGAAAGTCACAGGTCGAGGTCCCGAGACACCTGCTCGTGCTCGATCTCCGACCACCGGTCAGCGCGGGGCGGCCCGCCGCAGCGTCAGCACCTGGGCGGCGGTGCCGACCGGGCCGTGCTCGTCGTGCAGCACGGTGGAGGTGAGGCCGACGCCCTCGGCGCCCCAGGCCACGGCGGTGTCGAGACCGACCCACGGGCCCCGCGGCGCGCGGTGCAGGTGGTAGGTCAGGTCGACGTTGGGATAGCCCCAGTCACCCGGCGCAGCCCGGACCGCGACGCCGTTGGCGGTGTCGAGCAGCCGGGTCCAGGCCGCCTGCTCCGAGACCTCCTCGTCGGCCACCAGCGCGACCGCTGACCTGACCCACGCCCTCCCGCGGCCGGGCGCGGCACCGGCGGCGCGACGTACCTCGATCGAGCCGATGTAGCCGCCGGGCCAGAGCGAGCCCATCTCCCAGGGCTCGGACCGCTCCGGCGACGGCATCGGCGTGAGGTCGTGCCCGGCGACGTCCGCGGTGTCCGACGGCGCGAGACGCCACACGCGCGCCCGCAGCACGGCGCGCCCGGCGTACGACGCCTCGACCTCGGCGAGCTCGATCGTGCGCCCGGCCCGCACCACCCGGGCGGTCACCTCCACCTCGTCGACCGGGACCACGCCGAGGATGTCGATGCTCACCCGCGCCAGCGCCAGGTCCGGGCGCGGCAGGTCGCGCTCCAGGACGTGCACCAGGAGCCCGCAGAGCGGGCTGACGTGCTGCTCGGTCGTCGACCAGGCACCGCCGGTGCTCTCGGTGGCGGCGAAGGTGGTCGCCCCCGTCCGCCGGAAGTACGCGTCGCGGTGCTCGGTCACGGCGACGACCCTGCCAGGCCCCGGCCGACCACCCCGGCAGAGGGTGGGCAGGCTTCCCGGGGTGGGCGCAGGGTGGAGGCATGACCTCCGCCGACCAGACCGCCCAGCCGACCACCCCCGCCGCCACCGGAGACCAGGACGCCGAGCGCGCCCACCTCGTCACGCTGATGCAGGACATGCCGATCGCGATGTTCACCACCTTCGGCGCCGAGGGCCCCCGCAGCGTCCCGATGGCGCGCCAGGAGGTCGAGCCGGACGCCGAGATGTGGTTCATCAGCGCCCGCGACACCGCCCACACCCGGGCGTTGTCCCACGACGCGTCCGTCGCGCTGACCTTCTCCTCCCGCGACACCTGGGTCTCGCTGACCGGGAAGGCCTCCGTCGTCGACGACACCGCCAAGCTCCGCGAGCTGTGGAGCACCTTCGCCGAGGCGTGGCTGCCCGGGGGCCCCGAGGACCCGAACGCGGTGCTGATCCGCGTCGACGTCGACCAGGCCGAGTACTGGGACACCCCCGGCGGCAAGGTCGCCTCCCTGCTGTCCTTCGCCAAGGTCAAGCTCACCGGCGAGACCTACGACGCGCGCCACGGCACCGTCACTCCCTGACCCGGCCCGGGTCCGGCGGCCCTAGGCTGCGGGCGTGACCAGCACCCCCCGCCCCGACGAGGGCGACGCCCGCACGATGACCGAGCGGATGCGCGCCGGCGAGCTGTACCTCGCCGACGACCCCGAGATCGCCGAGGCCAGCCGGCGCGCGCTGGACCTGGTGGCCGCGTACAACGCCACCACCACGCGCCAGCGGCCGCTGCGGCAGGCGCTCCTCACCGACCTGCTCGGTTCCGTCGGTGAGGAGACCGAGCTCCGGCCGCCGCTGCAGGTCGACTACGGCACCAACCTCCACGTCGGCGCGCGCTGCTTCGCCAACTTCGGCCTGGTCGCGCTCGACGTCGCCCCGATCACCCTCGGCGACGACGTCCAGATCGGGCCGAACGTCCAGCTGCTCACACCCACCCACCCGATCGACGCCGACCTGCGTCGCGCGAAGTGGGAGGCCGCCGAGCCGATCACGATCGGCGACAACGTGTGGCTCGGCGGCGGCGTGATCGTCTGCCCCGGCGTCACGATCGGCGCCGACACCGTCGTCGGTGCGGGTGCGGTCGTCACCCGCGACCTGCCGGCCGGGGTCGTCGCGGTGGGGAACCCCGCGCGGGTCCTGCGCAGCGCCACCGACGACTGACCCGACCGTACCGCCGGGCTCCACGGCGTGGTCCGCGCCACGGAACACCGACCGGCCCCGCCCTGTTGGACCCCTCGTGGCTACCGAACAGTTCTCCGCCGACCAGTCCACGGCCCGTCCCGACACCCGCCCCGCCGGCACCGAGCCCGCTCCTCCGCCCCAGACCCGCGTGGTGCTGGCCGGGCTGCTCGCCGCCCTCGTCCTCGGCGGCGTCATCTGGACCCGCTCCGGGGGGGTGACCGCGACCCTGTTCGCGGTCGGCCTGTCCTTCGGCTTCGTGTTGTTCCACAGCCGGTTCGGGTTCACCTCCGCCTGGCGGCAGCTGGTCGCGGTGCGCCAGGGCGCCGGCCTGCGGGCGCACATGCTGATGATCGCCGTGGCGGCCACGCTCTTCGCCCCGATCCTGGCCACCGGCGCCTCGTTCGGCGCCGGCACCACCCCCACCGCCTCCCTGGCCCCGATCGGCTTCGGCGTCGTGATCGGCGCCTTCCTCTTCGGCATCGGCATGCAGGTCGGCGGGGCCTGCGCCTCGGGCACCCTCTTCGCGGTCGGCAGCGGGCAGTCCGCCATCGTGCTGACCCTCGGCGGCTTCGTCGTCGGGTCGGTGCTCGGCGCCTGGACCTTCGACTTCTGGCTCGGCCTGCCGAGCTTGGGCTCGGTCTCCCTGGCCGACGCCGGCGCCGGCTACCTCGGGGGCTGGCTGATCACGCTGGCCGCCATCGGCGCCGTCGTGGCGGTCTCGTACGTCGTGGGCCGCGGTCGTCGTGTCCCCCCGACCGGCCGTCCCGCCTCGGCCCGCGGGGCCGCCCGTGCCGTGCGCGGCTCCTGGCCGCTGTGGGTGGGCGCGCTGCTGCTGGCCGGACTGAACGGTCTGACCCTGTGGCTGTCCGGCTCGGCCTGGGGCATCACGTCGGCCTTCGCCCTCTGGGGCTCCAAGCTCCTCGACCTGGTCGGGGTCGACGTCACCTCGTGGTCCTACTGGGCCGACCGCGCCGGGTCGTACGAGGCCGGGGTGCTCGGCGACACCACCTCGGTGATGGACATCGGGATCATGCTCGGTGCCCTGGTCGCCTCCGCAGCCGCCGGCGCCTGGACGCTGCACCGCCGCATCCCGGGTCGGCTCGCGCTCGGCGCGGTGCTCGGCGGGATCGCGATGGGTTACGGCGCCCGGATCGCCTACGGCTGCAACATCGGGGCGTACTTCGCCGGGATCGCCTCCTTCAGCCTGCACGGCTGGCTCTGGGGCGCGATGGCGCTGCTCGGCACCTACCTGGGTCTGAAGCTGCGCCCGGTCTTCGGGCTCGGCAACCCGAAGCCCGAGGACTCCGTCTGCTGAGTCCCGCCGCGTGGCGGACTCACCGGCGGTCCAGACGAAGCACCTCCAGCCCCAGCCAGGCCGCCAGAGACTCGAGCTCGGC
>JBBSKO010000244.1:0-3731 GCA_038256225.1 Propionibacteriales bacterium
CCGCGTGCCCTCGATCCGCCCCCTGCAGAAGGTCCTCGTCGCCAACCGGGGGGAGATCGCCGTCCGCGTGGTCCGCGCCTGCCGCGACGCCGGGATCGGCAGCGTGGCCGTCTACGCCGAGCCCGACCGCGACGCCGTCTTCGTCCGGCTGGCCGACGAGGCCCACTCCCTCGGCGGCGCGACCCCGGCGGAGACCTACCTCGACATCGCCAAGATCGTCGCGGTGGCCCAGCAGTCCGGCGCCGACTCGGTGCACCCCGGGTACGGGTTCCTGGCCGAGAACGCCGACTTCGCCCGCGCCGTGATCGACGCGGGCCTGGTGTGGATCGGTCCCCCGCCGGAGGCCATCGAGAACCTCGGCGACAAGGTCAAGGCCCGCCACATCGCCGAGCGCGTCGGCGCCCCGCTCGCACCGGGCACCAAGGACCCGCTGGCCAACGCCCAGGAGGCCGTCGACTTCGCCGAGGAGTTCGGCCTGCCGATCGCGATCAAGGCCGCCTTCGGTGGAGGTGGCCGTGGCCTCAAGGTGGCCCGCGAGGCCTCCGAGGTCGCCGACGCCTTCGAGTCCGCGGTGCGCGAGGCCGTCTCGGCCTTCGGGCGCGGCGAGTGCTTCGTGGAGAAGTTCCTCGACCGCCCCCGGCACGTCGAGACCCAGTGCCTGGCCGACCAGCACGGCAACGTCGTGGTCGTCTCCACCCGCGACTGCTCGCTCCAGCGCCGCCACCAGAAGCTGGTCGAGGAGGCCCCGGCGCCGTTCCTGTCCGAGGACCAGGTGCGTCGCCTCTACGAAGCCTCCAAGGCGATCCTCACCGAGGCCGGCTACGTCGGCGCCGGCACCTGCGAGTTCCTCGTCGGGCAGGACGGCACGATCTCGTTCCTCGAGGTCAACACCCGCCTCCAGGTCGAGCACTGCGTCTCCGAGGAGGTCACCGGGATCGACCTGGTCCGCGAGATGTTCCGGATCGCGGCCGGCGAGGAGCTCGGGTACGACGACCCCGAGGTCCGCGGCCACGCCATCGAGTTCCGGATCAACGCCGAGGACGGCGGGCGCGGCTTCATGCCGGCCCCCGGCACCCTGTCGGCCTGGAGCCCGCCCCAGGGCCCGGGCGTCCGCCTCGACGGCGGCTACGAGAACGGCGACACGATCCCCGGCGCGTTCGACTCCCTGATCGCCAAGCTCGTCGTGACCGGCCGCGACCGCACCCAGGCCCTCGAGCGCTCGCGCCGCGCGCTGGCGGAGTTCGTCGTCGACGGCATGCCCACCGTGATCCCGTTCCACCGCGCCGTGGTCTCGGACCCGGCCTACGTCGGGGCCTCCACCCCGACCGGCGAGGGGGACTTCACCGTCTACACGACCTGGATCGAGACCGACTTCGACAACCAGCTGGAGCCGTACTCCGGTGACAGCGCCGAGGCGGCCGAGGCCGGCGAGAAGCAGTCCGTCGTCGTCGAGGTCGGTGGCCGCCGGCTCGAGGTCGTCCTGCCGGCCGGGCTGGGTGGGCTGGGGTCCGGCGCGTCCGCCGGTGCCGCCCGCAAGCCCAAGCGGGCCGGCGGCCGCAAGGCCGGCGCGGCCGCGTCCGGCGACGCCGTCACCAGCCCGATGCAGGGCACCGTGGTCAAGGTGGTCGCCAGCGAGGGCGACACCGTCGCCGAGGGCGACACGATCGTGGTGATCGAGGCGATGAAGATGGAGCAGCCCCTCAAGGCGCACAAGGCCGGCACGGTCACCGGTCTCGCGGTCGAGGTCGGCGCCACCGTCACCAACGGCGAGGTCGTCTGCGAGGTCGCCGGCTGACGCCCGCGAGCGACGCCGCGACCGCCCCGTCGGCCGGGGGACCTAGGCTCGGCCCCGTGGTCGACCTCCGAGAGCCCCGCGAGCGGGTCAGCCCCCGGGCACGCTGGATGTGGATGCTGGCCGAGGGCCTCGAGTCCGCCGTCGCGATCGGCGTCGTCTGGGCCGCCCTGGCGCTGCCCGGCTGGGTCGACGTCCGGTGGTGGTGGCTCGCGCTGGCGATCACCGCCGGGGTCGCCTACATGGTCGTCGTCCCGCAGTGGCGCTACCTGGTGCACCGCTGGGAGGTGACCAACACCGCGGTCTACACGCAGGTCGGCTGGTGGTCCCGCGAGCGGCGGATCGCACCGATGTCACGCATCCAGACCGTCGACTACACCGAGAGCGGCCTGAGCCGGCTGTTCGGCCTGGCCACGGTCACGATCACCACGGCCTCCGCGGCCGGTGCGCTCTCGGTGGCCGGGCTCGACCGCACCGTCGCCCGGCAGCTGGCCGACGAGCTGACCCACAAGGCGGACGCCGTCGAGGGTGACGCGACGTGAGCCAGCCCGGCCCGCCCGACCAGCACAACCTGCCCGACCAGCACGACCTGCACGACCAGCACGACCCGACCGGCCCGCCCGACCTGCTGGTCGACCTGCCGAGCGGGGACTGGTTCCGCCTCGACCCACGGATGCTGATGGTCCACCCGGTGCGGGAGGTCATCCGGTTCCTTCCCGCGCTGGTCATCGTGACGGTCGCGGGGTCCGGCCTCAGCGGTGGTGTCCCGTGGCAGCTGGCGGGCGTGCTGATCCCGGTCGCGATCGGGCTGCTGCGCTACCTGACCACCAGCTTCCGGATCACCGAGGGCCGCCTCGAGCTGCGGACCGGACTGGTGATGCGCCGTGCCCGCTCCGCGCGCCTGGAGCGGGTGCGCACCGTCGACATCAGCGCCAGCCTGATCCACCGGCTGCTGGACCTGTCCACGGTGCGGATCGGCACCGGCACGAACGCCGACGACCAGCAGCTCGAGCTCGACGGTCTGCGCTCGGCCGGGGCGCTGCGGCTGCGCGACGACCTGCTGCGCGTCTCCCCCGTCGCGCCGGCCCCCGGTGGCTCAGCCCCCCTCGCGGCCGACGGCCCGGGCGAGCTGGCAGGTGCGCCCGCGACGCCCCCGGCGCCGGCCCCGGACGCACCGCCCACACTGGTGCTCGACCCCCGCTGGGCGCGGTACGCCCCCCTGACCAGCACCGGCGTCGTCGTGCTGGCCGGCATCCTCGGCGCCGGCGGCCAGCTGCTCCAGTCCGCCGACGAGCTGCTGCCCGAGCCGTCGCGGGTGACCGACGGCCCGGGCCTCCCCGGCGTGGTCACGGTCCTGGTCCTCGTCGCGGTGGCCCTGGTCGCGACCGCGCTGCTGGCGGTCCTCGGCTACCTGGCCACGAACTGGGGCCTGACCCTGCGCCGCTCCGCGGGCTCGTGGCAGCTGCGCCGTGGCCTGTTCACCACCCGCGACACCAGCATCGACGAGGAGCGCCTCGCCGGGGTGCGGCTCCACGAGCCGCTGTCGCTGCGCCTGGTCGGCGCCGCCCGGCTGAGCGCGATCGTCACCGGCCTGGCCGGCTCCCAGGCGGCCAGCGCGATGATCGTGCCGCCGGCCCCCGCCCGGGTCGCCGCCGGCGTCGCCGGCGAGGTGCTGCGCGCCCCCGGGGTCGCCGACGCGACGCTCGAGCGCCACGGCCCCGCCGCCACCCGCCGTCGGTGGGTCCGTGCGCTGGTGCCCGCGCTGGTCCTGGCGGCCGTCCCGGTGGTCCTGGTCGTCGCGCTCGACCTCACGCCCTGGCTGCTCGCCCTCACCGTGGCGCTGCCCGTGCTGGCCGGCGTCCTGGCCGCCGACCGGGCCCGCACCCTCGGCCACGCCCACGTCGGCCACCACGTCGTCGCCCGCTCGGGGAGCGTCGTA
>JBBSKO010000245.1:0-3707 GCA_038256225.1 Propionibacteriales bacterium
GCCGAGGTGATGTGCAAGCCGAGCTGCAAGCGCCGGCGAGCCCCGTGGGTGCTGGCCTCGCACGGCATCCGTTCGCGCTACGAGGTCCGTCCCGACCTGTTCATGCTGCACCTGAAGTTCGCCGACCGCGACCTGCTCGCGGGCGCCGCCGCCCACCGCCGGGCCCTGCACGTGCAGGACGGCCGCGGCGGCGGCAGCTGGAAGATCGACGGCGTGCCGGAGCGGTTCGTGGAGCGCATGGGCGCCACCGACTTCGCGGCGACCCCGGAGTTCGACGCGACCGCCGTGGACCTGGAGCGCCTGCTCGTCCAGACGCCGAGCAAGAAGGCGTGGCGCACCGCCAACGACCGCAACTCGCAGCTGCAGTCCCTGCGCAAGGAGCCGGTGGTGCGCATCCCCGCCCGGCTGCGCGGGACGTTCTAGAGGCGTCCGGGGTCGCGGGCCCTCACCACTGCGTGGCAAGCCGCACCAGGTCGGTCGGCGCGCCCCAGAGCGGGTCGGGGCCGGGCACCGTCTCCTGCTCCACCACGACACCGCCACGGTCGCGGACGTCCTGCAGCAGGGCGTCCAGGTCGACCAGCGCGTTCCAGGGCGCGCGCCGGGCACGCGAGAACGGGTTCTCGCGTCGGGCGCGGACCTCGAAGTAGGAGCGTCCCCCGCCGAGCAGGAGCGTGCGGCAGGCGAGCAGGAGGTTGGTGCGACCGGAGTCGCCGAGCGCGTCCAGCCCGAGCCGGCAGCAGAGCGCCTTGGGCCCGGGGCGCTGCGCCGTCGACGACCGCACGGGCCAGCGTCACCACCAGCCGCCGGTCGACCTCGGCCAGCCGCAGCAGCCCGGGGACGCGGCTCCGGCGCGCTCTCCAGGGCGAGCTCGTCGCCCTGGTCGGTGGCCACCACGGCGGGACGGCGCTCGAGCGGCCGGGCCGTGAGGTGGTCCAGCACCGCGACGGCCTCCTCGCGACGGCCCTGCGCCACCAGGTGGGTCAGCACCCGGACGCGGACGCCGGTCCGGGCGAGGTCCTCGGGCCCGAGCTGGGACAGGGACCACCCCGCGGTCCGGCGCAGCAGCTCGTGGTGGCCCGGCTCGGCCGACCTCACGTTCTCCAGGTAGGGCCACAGGTCGTCCAGCAGCAGGGAACGCCACTCCGCGAGGACGCGCGGGGCGGCCCGGGAGGTCAACAGGTCGTGGGTCGCTGCCCGGGCGAGGGCGAAGTCGCGCAGGTTCGACTCCTCGTGCTTGCGCTGGGTGATCGAGGTGCCGGCCGTGCGCAGGCGCCACCGCTAGACCACGTCGGGGAGCACGTCGACGGCCTCCGCCGCCAGGTAGGCGGGCGCCGACATCTCGTGGTCCTCGTAGCTGACCCCCTCGGGGAAGCCCAGCCCGGCGGCGTCCCAGAACGTCCTGCGGAACATCTTCGTCCACGCGAACACGTTGCGGATCAGCGCCGGCGAGGCCTCGATGGTCGTGCCCACCTGCTCACGGCGGTGCAGGGGAACCAGCCACGCCGGCACGGCATCCGGCTGGTCGGACCCGATCTCGGGATGACGCGCCATGCTGCCTACAACGAAGTCGGAGCCGGAGCCTGTCAGGGAACCGACCATCCTGCGGTAGGCACCCGGCTGGACGACGTCGTCGGCGTCGGCGAAGGTCACCAGCTCACCCCGGGCGTGGGCGAGCCCGACGTTGCGCGCTGCGCCGAGGCCCTGGTTGGACTTCAGGCGGACCACCCGCACCCGGCCGTCCGTCGCGGCGAGGTCGTCCGCGACCCGGGCACCATCGTCGGACGAGGCGTCGTCGACGACCACCACGTCCAGCCGGACGCCGGTCTGGGCGAGGATGGACTCCAGGCACTCCTGCACGTACTCGGCCACGTCGAACATGGGGACGACCACGCTGACCAGCGGCGCCGTCGGATCGGAGGGGCCTTCCACCGGCCGGACCCTAGTCCTCCGGGCGCCGCGGCGGACGACGGGGCGCGCACGGCCCGGCACTACCGGGGCGAGCCGGGACGCGCACCGCCGCCCCGTGGAGACCGCACCCGCAGCCGCCTGCGCAGCCGGCCGGCCCGGCTGCGCAGGCGGGCGAGGACACCGGGTGCGGCCGACGGCCCCGACGGGGGCCGTGCCGGCGCCCCATCGCGGTGGCGGGATGCGCGGTCGCGACGGCGGTCGTGCTCGTGACGCACGAAGCGGGCCAGGGCCTCCACCGCTGCCCCCGCGACCTCGTCCTCGCCGAGGTCCTCCGGCTGGCGGCCCGGCACGGGATCGGGCGCGGGGACGAGGTCCGCCAGGTCGCCGACGACGTCGAGGTCCCTCGCGGCCAGCACGGACACCGTCCGCGCAGCCCGCTCGCGGGCCCAGGGCCAGACGTCGGCGGGCAGCACGATGCGCTCGGGCTGCGGGGAGCGGAGCACCTCCTCGGCGAAAAACCCCTTGAGGAGGCGCTCGGTGGACTTGTCGAGACCGTCCTCGCCCAGGCGTCGGCTGACCCGGCGCATGGTCTCGGCCTGCACGAGCCCGAGCGACTCGTTGCCCGAGGTGTCCGGCGCGCTCATGCCGGTGCCGTCGACCCCGGTGAGCCCGCACACCGCGTCCCAGAGCCAGGTCCGCGGACCGCCGGGGCCGGGGAGCACCACGAGGTGCTGGTGCTGCGGGGCGACGCCCGCGCCCCAGCGGTCGAGCACGGCCGGGACGTCCTGGACCTGCCAGAACGTGGAGGCCGAGCCGTCCTGGACGGAGGTCAGGAAGTCCCGGAACCCCTGCGCACGCCCGTGCTTGGTCCGCTGCTGCCACTCGGCGGGCAGCTGCCGGGCGAGGTCGCGCGCGGTGAGGAGGACGTGGACCTCCGCCGCGGTGGCCCGTAGCTGCTCGAGCGCAGCCGCCGCCCGCTCGGGGGCGGCCGGGCTGAACAGCTCGTGGCTGATCAGCACGTCGTGGTCCCAGGCCGCGCTGGCCTCGAGGACGCGGTCCCAGGCGCCCCGACCGGCCGGTGGGATGGTGCTCAGCAGCCGGCGGTTGCCGCGCACCACGCAGGAGGCGTGGAAGTGCTCCTGGACGCTCGGGCCGGGGAGCAGGAGTCCCTGCTCGCGCAGGGCGTCCCGGTTGGCCCACCAGACGGCCTGCAGGAAGGTCGTGCCCGACTTCGGGGTCCCCACGTGCAGGAAGACGCGCTCGGCCATGCCGGGTCAGGCTCCTCGTCCGTCGTCGTGCTCGCCGTCGTCGTGCTCGCCGTCGGGGTCGTCATCGTCGCCGCCGGGATCGTCGCCGGGATCGCTGCCGGCGTCCTCGGAGACCCCGGTGTCCGTCGGGGCGGTCCCGGCCTCCTCACGGATCCGCTCGGCCAGCGCCCAGGACAGCGCGGCGAGCGCCGCCTCGGCCACCTCCTGGCCGTCCACCGTCGCCGGGTCGACCCCCGGTACGTCGATGGGCGTCAGCTCGTCGAGGTCGCCGACGACCGGGACACCGAGCCGCGTCAGCGCCCGGCGGGTGCGGCGGGTCTGGTCCTGGACCCACGGCGCCACCGGCAGGCCGATGACCGGCTCCTGCTTCTTGCGCGCGGCGAGGACCTTCTTGGCCAGCACGGACTTGCGCAGGTGGGCGCCGTCGTGCCGGGACAGCCCGTCCTGCTCGAGCAGCTCGTTCATCCGGCGCAGGGCCAGCGTGGAGGCGGCGCCGATGGACTCGTTGGCGGCCAGCGCGGGCTGGAGCCC
>JBBSKO010000246.1:0-3677 GCA_038256225.1 Propionibacteriales bacterium
CCGGTCCGGCGCCGCCGGTCCGGCATCCGGTCCGCGGCGTCCGGCAGCCCGCCCGTCGGCCGCCGCGTCACGGGTCGACCCGGCGCGGCTGGCCGCCTTCGAGGTGCTGAAGGCGGTGCGCGTCGACGACGCCTACGCCAACCTGGTGCTCCCAGCCGTCCTCGGCCGGCTCGGGCTCGAGGGGCGCGACGCCGCCTTCGCCACCGAGCTGGCCTCGGGCACGCTGCGGCTGCGGGGGACCTACGACGCGGTGCTCGCCGCCTGCGTGCAGCGTCCGCTGCGCAAGGTCGAGGACAAGGTGCTCGACGCCCTGCGGCTCGGCACCCACCAGCTGCTCTCGATGCGGGTGCCGCCGCACGCCGCGATCAGCACCACCGTCGACCTCGTCCGCGACCGGGCCAGCTCCGGCGCCGCCAGCTTCGCCAACGCGGTGCTGCACGGCGTGACCGCCCACGACCTCGACGGGTGGGTGGCGACACTGGCCCCGCCGGTCGTACCGCGGTCGAGCCGCTACGAGGAGATCGCCTTCAGCCACCCGCGCTGGATCGTCGACGAGCTGCGCCGGGCGCTCGGCGACGAGGAGCTGCACGACCTGCTGCGCGCCGACAACGTCGCGCCGCGGGTCACCCTGGTCGCCCGGCCGGGGCTCGCCACGCGCGAGGAGCTGCCGGGGGAGCCGACGCCGTGGTCGCCGTACGGCGTGGTGCTGACCTCGGGTGCGCCGTCGGCGGTGCCCGCGGTGGCCGAGGGACGCGCAGGGGTGCAGGACGAGGGCTCCCAGCTGGTCGCGCACCTCCTCGCCACGGCACCGGTCGAGGGCCGCGACCGCACCTGGGTCGACCTGTGCGCCGGCCCCGGCGGCAAGGCCGCGCTGCTGACCTCGCTCGCCGCGCAGCGCGACGCCCACGTGGTCGCCGTCGAGCGCCAGGAGCACCGCGCCCGCCTGGTCGCGCGGTCGCTGGCCCCGACCCGCGCGGCCGGGGCGTCGTACGCCGTCCTGGCCGCCGACGGCACCCGGCCCCCGCTGCTGCCCGGCTCCGTCGACCGGGTCCTGGTCGATGCCCCGTGCACGGGGCTGGGGGCCCTGCGACGGCGCCCGGAGTCGCGGTGGCGGCGCCGCCCCGACGACGTGCTGCCGCTGGTGCTGCTGCAACGACGCCTGCTCGGCTCGGCGCTCGACCTGTTGCGTCCGGGCGGGGTCGCGGTCTACGCGACCTGCTCACCGGTGCTGACCGAGACCGACGAGGTCGTCGCGGCCGTCTCGCAGCGCCCCGACGTCGTCGTGGAGGACCTGCTCCCGCTGCTGCCCGCGGGCATGCCCGACGCGGCCGGTCGGCTGCCCGGCACCGCCCAGCTGTGGCCGCACCGGCACGGCACCGACGCGATGTTCCTGGCCCTGCTGCGGAAGGTCTGAGCGATGGCGTCCTCGTCCCCAGCGGTCGAGATCGAGGTCGACGACCGCCTCGTGCGGGTCTCCAACCCCGACCGGGTCTACTTCCCCGAGAGCGGGGCGACCAAGCGGGACCTGGTCGACTACTACCTCGCGGTCGGGCCCGGCATCGTCAACGCGCTGTGGGAGCGGCCCTGCATGCTGCACCGCTTCCCGACCGGGCTGGCCGGGGAGAAGATCCACCAGAAGCGGCTGCCCCGCGGGGCGCCGGAGTGGGTCGAGACCGTGCGGTTGCACTTCCCGCGGTGGGACCGCACCGCCGACGAGCTCTGCGTCACCGAGCTGGCCAGCGTGATCTGGGCGGTGCAGATGTCGACGGTCGAGTTCCACCCCTGGAACAGCCGTCGCGAGGACCCCGAGCGCCCCGACGAGTGGCGCATCGACCTCGACCCCGGCCCGGAGTCCGACTTCGCCCAGGTCCAGCGGGTCGCCGGCGTGGTGCACGAGGTGCTCGACGAGCTCGGTGCGGTGGGCTTCCCCAAGACCAGCGGCGGCTCCGGGCTGCACGTCTACGTCCGGGTGCGCCCCGACCACGACCACCAGGGCGTACGCCGCGCGGCGCTGGCCTTCGCCCGCGAGGTCGAGCGACGCACCCCCGGCGACGTCACCACCACCTGGTGGCGCAAGGACCGCGACCCGGCCAAGCTGTTCGTCGACTACAACCAGAACGCTCGCGACCACACGATCGCCGCGGCCTACTCCGTACGGGGCTTCCCCGACGCCCGGGTCTCGACCCCGGTCCGGTGGGACGAGGTCGACGACTGCGACCCGCACGACTTCACCATCTTCACCGTCCCGGCCCGCTTCGCCGAGCTCGGCGACCTGCACGAGCGGATCGACGACGAGGTCTTCGACCTCACGCCGCTGCTGGAGTGGGCCGACCGCGACGACCACGCCGGCGCCGAGCCGCCGGTCGACCCCGACGCCTGAGGCGCGCCGCCGCCCGTCCGCACACCCCACCAGCCCCACTCGCCCCAGGAATCCCCGCTCGGGCGGGGATTCCCCGGGTTCGCGCGCCTTGCAGGGGACGCGAACCCCGGGACACGCCCACCCAGTGCGCCCCCGGGCACCCACCACCCCGCCCGTCGGGCCCACCTGTCCCACCGGCCCCACCGGCCCCACTCGCCCCACTCGCCCCTGGAATCCCCGCTTGGGCGGGGATTCGCCGGCTTCGCGCGCCTTGCAGGGGACGCGAACCCCGGGACACGCCCACCCAGTACGCCCCCGGGCACCCACCACCCCGCCCGTCGGGCCCACCGGCCCCACTCGCCCCACTCGCCCCACTCGCCCCAGGAACCCCCGCTCGGGCGGGGATTCCCCGGCTTCGCGCGCCCTGCAAGGGACGCGAACCCCGGGAGGGCGCCACCCAGTACGCCGCGGGGGCACCCACCACCGGCCCGGTGCGGCCGCCCGGGCCCTAGGGTTCGACCCGTGGGCATCCAGATCACGCCGAGCATCCTCAACGCCGACTTCGCCGCCCTCGGCGCGGAGGTCGGGCGCATCCCCGGCGCCGACTGGGTGCACGTCGACGTGATGGACAACCATTTCGTGCCCAACCTGACCTTCGGGCCGACGATGGTCGAGGCGCTGGCCCGGGTCAGCCCGGTCCCGCTCGATGCGCACCTGATGATCGCCGACCCGGACCGGCACGCCCCGGCGTACGTCGAGGCCGGCTGCGGGTCGGTCACCTTTCACGTCGAGGCCGCCGCGGCGCCCGTCCGGCTGGCGCGCGAGATCCGCGCCGCCGGGGGGCGGGCCAGCATGGCCCTGCGCCCGGCCACCCCGGTCGAGCCGTACGAGGACCTGCTGCCCGAGCTCGACATGCTGCTGCTGATGACGGTCGAACCGGGCTTCGGTGGCCAGTCGTTCCTCGACCTCGTCCTGCCGAAGATCCGTCGGGCCCGGGCGCTGATGGAGCGGCACGGCGTCGAGACCTGGCTCCAGGTCGACGGCGGGGTGTCGCTGGAGACGATCGAGCGGTGCGCCGAGGCCGGGGCCGACGTGTTCGTCGCCGGCTCGGCGGTCTTCGGCGCCGACGACCCGGACGCGATGGTGGCGTCGCTGCGCACCGCCGCCCAGTCGGCGGCACCGCGGGCCTGACCCCGCACGCACGACAGCGGCCGCACCCCGGTGGGGTACGACCGCTGCGTGGTGGCCGCGCGTCCGGCTCCTGAGGTGAGTCGGGGCGGCCCTGCGCCGGGGGAGGCGTCAGTCGGTGCGCGAGCGC
>JBBSKO010000247.1:0-3637 GCA_038256225.1 Propionibacteriales bacterium
CTGCCACTGGGTGTGGAACGACATCGGTAGCTGCTGGAGGCGGGCGTAGAGGTCGCGGCGCATCGCGCTCTCGATGCTGAGCACGGCGCTGGACTGGATCCACCGGCGCCAGAAGACCAGCGCGGCCTCGAGCACGCCGAGGCCGATCGCCAGCAGGCCCAGCGGCAGCAGCATGCCGATCTCGCCGTCGGTCACCGGTCCGTCGATGATCGCGCGGGTCACCAGCGGGATCGCGATCGCCAGGCCGACCCCGACCAGCGAGACCGTCAGCATGATCGCCAGGGTCGTGGCGTGCGGTCGGAGGTAGGAGCGCAGCCGCCACAGCGAGTGCACGCCGGCAGGGGGCTGGGTGTCGGGGCGCGGGGTGTCAGGGCGCTGGGTGTCGGACACGGCCCCGGGAGAGTTGGTTGACATCGGCAACCCCGACCCTAGGTCGGGGCACCGACACCGCGCGAATCCACCGCCGCCCCGGGCCGGCGGTCAGGCCCGCAGGCTGCGCACCGTCCGCAGCGCGACCGACATTCGGGCCAGGTCGGCCTGCTCGTCGGAGCAGATCCGCCGCAACGTCCCCGTCGCCCGCTCGACCGCCGTGGGGCGGCGCTCCTCCCAGGCCGCGATCCGGGCCGCGGCGCCCTCGCCGGCCGCGGTCTCCTGCAGCACCGCCCGGGTGAGCTCGTCGTGCACGGCGTGCAGGTCGTCGCGCAGCGCGGCGCGCGCCATCGTCTCCCACTCGTCGCGCCGCGGCAGGGCGAGGATCCGCCCGACCAGGGCGGGCAGCCCGAGCCGCTCCCCGAGGGTGAAGTGCACCCGGGCGACGTCCTCGGCCTCGAGCCCCTCGTCCTCGGCCGTGGCCACGACGCCCAGCAGCTGGTACGCCGGTCCGAGCACGGCGACCCGCACCGCGAGGTCCTCGGCCACCCCGGCGTCGACGAGCCCGGCGCGGCGGCGCTCGAACCCGGCCAGCTCCGCGCCGGTGAGCAGCTCGGGCAGCCGGGCCATCACCCGCGGCACCACGCCGGCGAAGGTCGCCGCGACCGCCGTGGTGTCCAGGGGCTCGTGGCGCCGGCTGACCAGCCACCGCGAGGCGCGCTCGACCAGGGTGCGCATCTCGACCCGCATCCGCGTCTGCACCCCGGCGTCGAGCCGGTTGTCCAGCGCGGCCACGTCGTCACGCAGCGGGCGGGACCCGACGATCTCGCGGGCCACGAAGTTGGCCCGCACGAGGTCGGCGGCACTGGCCCCGGTCTCGGCCTCCAGGCGCGGCCAGTAGGTCAGCCCGGCCACGTCGACCAGGTCGTTGACCACCCGGGTGACCACGATCTCGCGGCGCAGCGGGTGCGCGCGCACCGCCGCGGGGTGCTCGTCGCGGATCCTGGTCGGGAAGTACTCGACCAGGTCCTGCTCGAACCACGGGTCGTCGGGCACGTCGGAGGCGAGCAGCTCGTGGGCCAGCACGATCTTGGTCCAGGCCAGCAGCACCGCCAGCTCGGGCGTGGTCAGGCCCTCCTTCCGCTCGAGGCGGCGGCGGACCTCGCGCCGCGACGGCAGGCCCTCGATCTGGCGGTCCAGGGCACCCGCGGCCTCCAGCCGCTTCATCCAGGTCTCGTGCACGTGGAGCAACGACGGCGCGTGGGCCACGGCGTTGGCCAGGGCGATGTTCTGCTCGGCGTTGTCGTGCAGCACCAGCGCGGCGACCTCGTCGGTCATCGAGGCCAGGGTCGCGTTGCGCTGCTTGCGGGTCAGGTCGCCGTCGGCCACCACCCGGTCGAGCAGGATCTTGAGGTTCACCTCGTGGTCGGAGGTGTCGACGCCGGCCGAGTTGTCGATGAAGTCGGTGTTGATCCGACCGCCCTCGCCGCCCCCACCGCGCAGGGCGTACTCGACCCGGCCGGCCTGGGTGAGCCCGAGGTTGCCGCCCTCGCCGACGCACCGGGCGCGCACCGACCGACCGTCGACGCGGATCGCGTCGTTGGCCTTGTCGCCGACCTCGGCGTCCGTCTCGTCGGCGGACTTGACGTAGGTGCCGATGCCGCCGTTCCAGAGCAGGTCGGCCGGGGCTGCCAGGATCGCGCTGATCAGCGCGGCCGGGGTCAGCGACGTGACGCCGTCGCCCAGGCCCAGCGCGCGCCGCGCCTGCGGGCTGACCGGCACCGACTTGCGATCACGGGACCAGACGCCACCGCCCTCGGAGAGCAGCGAGGTGTCGTAGTCGGCCCAGCTGGACCGCGGCAGGTCGAAGAGCCGCTGCCGCTCGGCGAAGGACGTCGCCGCGTCGGGGTCGGGGTCGAGGAAGACGTGGCGGTGGTCGAAGGCGGCCACCAGCCGCACGTGCTCGGAGCAGAGCATCCCGTTGCCGAAGACGTCGCCGGACATGTCGCCGATCCCGACGCAGGTGAAGTCCTCGGTCTGGCAGTCGATGCCCCGCTCGCGGAAGTGCCGCTGGACCGAGACCCAGGCACCGCGCGCGGTGATCCCCATGGCCTTGTGGTCGTAGCCGACCGAGCCGCCGCTGGCGAAGGCGTCGCCGAGCCAGAACCCGCGCGCGACCGCGATCTCGTTGGCGAGGTCGGAGAAGGTCGCGGTGCCCTTGTCGGCGGCCACCACGAGGTAGGAGTCGTCCTCGTCGTGCCTCACCACGTCGCGCGGCGGGACCGTGGCACCGTCCACCCGGTCGTCGGTGACGCTGAGCAGCCCGGTGATGAAGGTGCGGTAGCAGGCCTGCCCCTCGGCCAGCCAGGCCTCGCGGTCGGCCGGGTCCGGAAGCTGCTTGGCGAAGAACCCGCCCTTGGCGCCCACCGGGACGATCACGGTGTTCTTGACCATCTGGGCCTTGACCAGGCCGAGCACCTCGGTCCGGAAGTCGTCGCGTCGGTCCGACCACCGCAGCCCGCCGCGGGCGACCGGCCCGAAGCGCAGGTGCACGCCCTCGACCCGCGGGGAGTAGACGAAGATCTCGAACAGCGGGCGCGGGTCCGGCAGGTCGGGCAGACCGGCCGGGCTCAGCTTCAGCACCACGTCGCCGGACGCGACGCCGGCCGGGGCGCCGGCGGTGTCGGCCTGGAACCAGCTCGTGCGCAGCGTGGCCCGCACGTGCGCCAGGTAGGAGCGCAGGATGCGGTCCTGGTCCAGGCTCGCCACGTCCTCGAGCGCCGCCTCGATCCGGGTCTCCAGGTCCGCGCAGCGCGCGGTCCGGCGCGGGTCGTCGGCCTCGCCGAGGGCCGGGTCGAACCGAGCCTCGAACAGCGCCACCAGCAGCCGCGCCAGCCCGGGCTCGGCGAGCAGCGCCTCCTCGATGTAGTCGAGCGCGAACGGGGCCTGGCCCTGGCGCATGTACTTCGCGTACGCCCGCAGCACCGCCACCTGGCGCCACCCGAGCCCGGCGGCCAGGACCAGCGCGTTGAACCCGTCGGTCTCGCAGAGGCCGTCCCACACCGCGCGGACCGCGTCGGTGAACAGCAGCCGGGCGTCGTCGGGCAGCGGCTCGCGGTGGCGCAGCCCGAACTCGTAGACGTGCGAGGGGCGGTCGAGGCCGAGCAGGGCGTACGGCCGCTCGTCGACGACCTCGACGCCCATCGAGGACAGCGTCGGCAGCACGTGGGACAGCGACAGCGGCTCACCGACCCGGAACACCTTGAGC
>JBBSKO010000248.1:0-3598 GCA_038256225.1 Propionibacteriales bacterium
ACGGGGGTGCGGTGCGCGGCGGGGGTGCGGTGCGCGGCGGGGGTGCGGTGCGCGGCGCCGAGGGGGAGCGGCGTCAGGGGGTGCGGCGTCAGGGGGTGCGGCGTCAGGGGGTGCGGCGTCGGGGGGAGCATCGCCACACGGTACGTCCCACCAGCCCCGTCCGTCCCAGGATCCACCGCCGAGATGACGCCCGCGGACAGCCGAGATGACGTTTGCGGCGCCTCGAGGTGACGCTCGCGGCGCTCGGGGGCCACGGATACGACGCTGGGCCGCGTCGTCCCTAGACTGGTGCGGTGACCTTCCGCCTGTACGACACCGCGACCCGAGGGGTGCGCGACTTCGTGCCCCTCGTCGAGGGCCACGCGGGGCTCTACCTCTGCGGGCTCACCGTCCAGTCCGAGCCGCACGTCGGGCACCTCCGTTCCGGCATCAACTTCGACGTCCTGCAGCGCTGGCTGCGCCACCGCGGGTTCGAGGTCACCTTCATCCGCAACGTGACCGACATCGACGACAAGATCCTGGCCAAGGCCGCCGAGCAGGGCACGCCCTGGTACGCGCTGGCGTCGGCGATGAAGCGCGAGCTCGACGCGGCGTACGCCGCCCTCAACGTCGCGCCCCCGACCTACGAGCCGGCCGCGACCGGTCACGTGCCCGAGATGCTGGAGCTGATCGGGGAGCTGCTCGAGCGCGGGCACGCCTACGCCGCCGAGGACGGGTCGGCCGACGTCTACTTCGACGTCCGGTCGTGGCCGTCGTACGGCGAGCTGACCCGCCAGGGCATCGACGACATGGAGGCCGCCGGCGACGCCGACCCGCGCGGCAAGCGCGACCCGCGCGACTTCGCCCTGTGGAAGGGCGCCAAGGACGGCGAGCCGACCACCGCGTCGTGGCCCAGCCCGTGGGGCCGTGGCCGCCCCGGGTGGCACATCGAGTGCTCGGCGATGGCCGGCAAGTACCTCGGCCCCGCCTTCGACATCCACGGCGGCGGCGTCGACCTCCGCTTCCCGCACCACGAGAACGAGCAGGCGCAGTCCCGCGCGGCCGGGCGCCCGTTCGCGACGTACTGGATGCACAACGCCTGGATCACCACGGCCGGCGAGAAGATGAGCAAGTCGCTGGGCAACTCGCTGGTGGTCTCGCAGGTCCTCGAACGGGTCCGCGGCATCGAGCTGCGCTTCTACATGGTCGCCGCGCACTACCGCTCGCACGTCGAGTTCAGCACCGAGGCGCTCGAGGACGCCGCCGTCGGGTTCCGGCGGATCGAGCAGCTGCTCGACCGCCTCGGGCTCGGCGCCGGCCGCGAGGAGACCCCGCACGCCGCGCTGCCGGCGGCGTACGCCGAGGCGCTCGACGACGACCTCGGTACGCCGGCCGCGGTCGCGGTGCTCCACGACACCGTCCGCGAGGCCAACCGCCTCGCCGACGCCGGCGAGCACGACCGCGCCCGCGAGCGCGGCGCCGCCGTGGTCACGATGCTCGACGTGCTCGGGCTCGACCCGGCCGACCCGGCCTGGCGCGCCACCGGCGGCACCGCCGACCGCGAGACCGCCCTGACCTCCGCCCTCGACTCACTGCTCGTCGCACTCCTCGCGGAGCGCGACGCGGCGCGGGCGAGCAAGGACTTCGCCACCGCCGACACGATCCGGGACCGCCTCAAGGCGGCCGGGATCGAGGTCGAGGACACCCCCGACGGACCGAGATGGAGCCTCACCTGATGGCAGGGATTTCGAGACGCTCGCTTCGCTCGCTCCTCAATCACCGTGAAGGACACTGACGTGGCTGGTAATTCGCAGCGCAAGGGCGCGATCCGCAAGTCGAGCAAGAGCCCCACGGCCGGCTCGGGCGGGCGCGTCAAGCGCGGGCTCGAGGGCAAGGGCCCGACGCCGAAGGCCAAGGACCGGCCGTACCACAAGTCGTACCGCTCGGGCGCTGCCGCGGCGGGCGGCTCCGGCGGCCCGGGCGGCTCCGGCGGCCAGGGCCGCGGTCCCGGTACGCGCGGTGGCCAGCGTCGACGCAACAGCGACGCCGAGTGGGTCGCCGGTCGCAACTCCGTGGTCGAGGCGCTGCGCGAGGGCGTGCCGGTCAACACCGTCTACGTCGCCGACGGCGCCGAGCGGGACGGCCGGCTGCGCGAGGCGTTCGCGCTGGCCGCCGAGCAGGGCGTCGCCATCCTGCAGACCACCAAGGGCGAGCTCGACCGGCTCACCAACGGCGCCGTGCACCAGGGCCTCGCCGCGCGGATCCCGGCCTACGTCTACGCCCACCCCGACGACCTGCTCGACCGCGCCGCCCAGGCCGGCGAGCCGCCCCTGATCGTCGCGCTGGACTCCGTCACCGACCCCCGCAACCTCGGGGCGGTCGTGCGTAGCGCGGCCGGCTTCGGTGCGCACGGCGTGGTCGTGCCCGAGCGCCGCGCCGCGGGGATGACGGCCTCGGCTTGGAAGACCAGCGCCGGCGCCGCCGCCCGGATCCCGGTCGCGCAGACCGTCAACCTGGTCCGCCAGATCAAGGCCTACCAGCAGGCCGGGCTGATGGTGATCGGCCTGGCCGCGGAGGGCGAGGTCTCGCTGCCCGACCTCGACCTGGCCGACGGTCCGCTGCTGGTCGTCGTCGGCTCCGAGGGCGACGGGCTGTCGCGCCTGGTGGCCGAGACCTGCGACCAGCTGGTCTCGATCCCGATGGCGAACCGGCTGGAGTCGCTCAACGCCGGCGTCGCCGCCTCGGTCGCGCTCTACGAGATCGCCCGCCGCCGCGCCTGACCGCCGAGGTGACGCTCGCGGACAGCCGAGATGACGCTCGCGGCGCCTCGAGGTGACGGTTCCGGCGCTCAGAAGTAGTCGAGGACGGCGGGTGCGCGCCGGCGCAGCAGCCGGTCCAGCACGGCGTCCGTGCGCGCGTCCCCACCGACGAGGTGGCCGCCGGCGCGCAGGTCGACCGCCGGGAGCGTGCCGGCGTACGCCAGGGCGAGCCCCTGCGGGGTCAGGGTCGGCAACCGGTCGTCGTCGTCGATCCGCGCCGCGGCCGACCGGCCGGGGCGGGCCTCGACCGTCCACGACCCGTCGAGCACCCCGAGGGGGTCCCCGACGACCCGCAGCGACAGCGCGACGTCGTCGTCGGGACCCGCGGTGAGCGAGCCGAGGGCGGCGGGGTGGACCCGCGCCATGTACGGGCGGCGCTCGACCGCCGTCCAGGTCGAGGCCGGCAGCACGAGCCGGGCCGGGTGGTCGCCCGAGGTGCGCAGCCGGACCGTGGGAGCGACGCTGGCGAAGGTGCCGAGGACCCGCCACAGCGCCCGGGCGGCGTCGGGCGTCAGCGTGACGAGGTCGTCGACGTCGAGCCGGGACCCCGGGCCGTAGCCGGGGCCGCGCGTCCAGGCGGCGTACCCCACCACGCCACCGTGGTCCTCGGCCAGGGTCACGCCGCTGACCTGCGACAACCGTGCGTCGGCGTCGGCGGGGAAGCAGGGCGACGTGCGGGTCAGGGGGCCGTTGCGGGTGACGGCCCACCGGGCGTACGCCGCGTCGACCGCCGGGAGGTCGGCGCCCGTCGCGCGGCGCACCGTCGTGGCGGCCGGCGCCCGGACCGACGCCAGGGCCGC
>JBBSKO010000249.1:0-3586 GCA_038256225.1 Propionibacteriales bacterium
CAGCAGGGAGCGCACGGAGACGGCGTCCCCGGCGGCGAGGTCGGTCAGGTCGGGGACGTACCAGACCAGCCGGTCGCCGCCGCCCAGCAGGCGCAGCGCGAGCGCGGCGTTGTCGGCGCGCAGCACCTGCTCGTTGGTCAGGGCCTGCGCGGCGCCGAGGACGACCTCGCCGTCGTCGCCGACCAGCAGGTGGCCGCCGGAGCCGTCGGGGAAGCAGCCCGGGCCGGGGAAGGCCGTGGCCGCGTCCACCTCCAGGGAGAGGTCGTCGAGGCGGTCGCCGGTGGTCCCGACCGCCCCGGGTGCGCTGCAGGCTGCTGCGACGGGCCTGCCGCCGGCCGCGGTGAGGCCCGGCGGGGTGCCCAGCGCCCCGCTGGCCGCCGGGCCCGGCTCGAGCAGCACCAGCAGGCCGGGGCGGGCGTGCTCGCGCAGCCGCTCGGCGGTGCTCCGGCCGAGGGCGTCGGTGGAGGACACGACCACGGTGGTGGTGGTCGTGACCTCGGCGGCCTCCAGCGCGGCCGCGTCGCGGGCCACCTCGACCTCGACGCCCTCCTCGGCGAGCACCTCGACCAGGGCCGCCGTCCCCTCCCGGCCGGGGTTGTCCGGGTCGAGCGGGGTGGCGGTCTCCGGGTCGCCGCTCAGCGCCACGACGACCGCGAGCAGCAGCAGGACCGCGAGCAGGAGCAGGACGGTGCCGCGCCGACGCCGCCACCACGACCGGGTCGTGCCGGGGCCGGGGGACGCACCGGGGGACGCACCGGGGGACGCGCCGGCCGTGGTGCCCAGGACCCCGCTCACCGCCGCACCCCGCCGAGCTCGTCGTCGAGGGCCAGGACGTCGCGGGCCTGCTCGGCGCTCGCCGGCAGGCCGCCGTAGAGCACGGCGTCGAACAGCTCGGCGGCCCGCGTCAGCCGGCCGGCCTCGCCGGTGGCCGGGTCGGTGCTGGACCGCGCCCCGGTCAGGTCGGCCACGACCTCGCGCGCCGTGGCCCCCGGGTCGTCGCTCAGCGCACCCTGCTCGACCTGGCGCCGGGCCAGGGCTCGGAACGCCTCGACCAGCGCCTCGGCGGTCTCCCCGTCGGCCAGCAGCCGCTCGGCCCGGGCGCGCAGCTGTGCGGACCCCACCGGGCCGGTCGCGGTCACGTCGCCGGTCGCGGCCCGTACCCGGGCGGTGCGGCGCGCGCGGGAGGCCAGCAGCGCCAGGGCGAGCACGAGCAGGACCAGCAGGACCATCGCCACCAGGGCCGACACCGCCGGGACGCCCTCGGCGGCCTGCAGGCCGGCGTCGAGCTGGCGCCCGATCCAGCCCAGCACGGTGCTGATCGGGTCCTCGCGGTAGCGGGGCTCGAGCAGCTCGCGGCGCAGCAGCGAGCGGCCCTCGTCCCCGGAGGGGTCCAGCGGGGGAGCGGAGCGGAGCACCCGCTAGGCCCCGGTGATCCCGGCCTCGGACATCAGGGTGACGTCGTAGGCCTCCTTGCGCATCCGCTGGTCGAGGTACTGCAGCGTGGTGACCACGGCGGTGAAGGGCGAGGTGAAGGCGGTGGACAGCACGGTGCCGACAGCCTGGCCGGCCACGCCGATCAGCAGGGCGTTCTCCGGGGTCGCGAAGGCCAGCACCTGCGTGCCGATCTCCACCGGCAGCGCGACCACGAAGCCGGCGATCCCGACCACGATCGAGGTGACCAGCGCGATCCCGAGGACCCGCCAGAACTGCTGCCGGCTGAGCCGCCAGCTGCGGGCCAGGGCGCTGCCGATGCCGAGGCGCTCGAGCACCAGCGCGGGCGTGGCTAGCAGCACCACACGGACGTAGAGGATGATCGAGACGACGACCAGGATCAGGCCGGACAGGACGCCGTAGCCGACGACCAGCGCCGTCCCGGTGCCCGCGACGACGAGCCCCGCGATGCTGCCGACCCACAGGCCGTAGGCGAGGCCGTAGGCCAGCGCGACCAGCAGGACCAGCCCCACCAGGCGCCAGCGACGCCCCCGCGTCATCGCCCACGCCTCGCCCAAGCCGATCCGGCGCCCGATGGCCGCCTGGTGCGTGACGTGCGCGATCAGCCCGGTCACCAGCAGCAGGCCGACCTGCAGCAGCAGGAACCCCACCGCCTGCGAGGCCACGGACGCGCGGAACCCGGCCGACGACCCGGCGTCGGCCTGACCGGTGAGGGGATCGACGGTGGTCCCGAGCGAGGCCGTCAGCAGGGAGGTCACCACGAGCGGGACCGCCATCGCGACGACGGCCACGAGCAGCGCGCCGCCCACGGTCGCGCGCGGGTTGAACCGGATGATCCGGAACGCGGCGTCGAACATGTCGCCGAGGCCGAGCGGGCGCAGCGGCACGGCGCCGGGCTTGTGGGCCGCACCCAGCATCCCCGGGCCGGGCTGCCAGCCGGGACCCGGCGACTGCGGGGGATACGGCTGCTGGGGGTACGGCGGTCCCGCCGGGGGCTGCCACCCCGGGGGAGGCTGCTGCCCGTACGGTTGCTGCCCGTACGGCTGCTGGCCGGGAGGCGGGGCGGACCCGTGGTCGGACATGGCACCCCTTCTCCCACCTACGCGCCCGGGACCGCTCCCGGGGCCTACGACGCGGCTGGTCCGGTCGGAGCCAGGATCCTCTCAGGTCCGTGCGAGCCTGGGGCGGAGCCGGTGGGATCGGGCGTGATCGGCCTCGCCCGGCACCGGTCAGCCGCACCCGGGCGGCCCGATTTGTGGCCCTCGGGGGGATCTGTCAAGATAGTTCGGTTGCCACGGCAGGTTTCGCCGCGGCGCCGCACATCTTGACTCCTGAATCGCGTCTCCCGACATCGTCGCCCTCACGGGCCGGTGTCACGTGGTCGGTGTCTGGCACGTGCCGGCGTCGCTGGGGGGACTCGACCAGGCCGACACGAACCCCGTCGGCCACCACAGGCAGATGACCCCGGACCTCGGTCCTGTTTGCTCGAAGACTGAGCGACACGCCCGACCGCGGGGGTCGGACGCAGGTGGGCGGCGACCGGGTGGGACCGACTCAAGCCGGAGGACGTCCCGAACCAAGCAGGGCACGAGCGAGTGAAAAGGACGAGAGAGACCTATGGCGGGACAGAAGATCCGCATCAGGCTCAAGGCCTATGACCACGAGGTGATCGACACCTCGGCGCGCAAGATCGTGGACACGGTGACCCGTACGGGCGCCCAGGTCGCCGGCCCCGTGCCGCTGCCGACCGAGAAGAACGTGTACTGCGTCATCCGCTCGCCCCATAAGTACAAGGACTCGCGCGAGCACTTCGAGATGCGCACCCACAAGCGGCTGATCGACATCATCGACCCCACGCCGAAGACGGTCGACTCGCTCATGCGACTCGACCTCCCGGCGGGCGTCGACATCGAGATCAAGCTCTGAGTTCGAGGACAGCGACATGACTATCGAGCGCAACGTCAAGGGACTGCTGGGCACCAAGCTCGGCATGACCCAGCTCTGGGACGAGAACAACAAGATCGTGCCGGTGACCGTGGTCGCCGCCGCGACCAACGTCGTCACCCAGGTCCGGGCACCCGAGAACGACGGCTACAACGCCATCCAGGTCGGCTTCGGCGAGATCGAGGGCCGC
>JBBSKO010000250.1:0-3531 GCA_038256225.1 Propionibacteriales bacterium
CAGGACCCGTCCTGGTTCCGCACCGGCGAGGTCGGTCGGGACGGCTGCCGGGTGCCGGTGCCGTGGTCGGGGGCGGCCCCGCCGTACGGCTTCGGGCCCGGCGCTGGCCAGCCCTGGCTGCCGCAGCCCGACGACTGGGCCGGCCTCACCGTCGAGGCGCAGCGGGGCGACCCCGGCTCGACGCTGACCTTCTACCAGGCCGCGCTGGCCGCGCGTCGTGAGCACGCGCTCGGCCTGCCGGACGCCGTCGAGGTCGGCACCGACGGCGACGTGCTGCGCGTACGCCGGGGCGACCTGCTGGTGGTGCTCAACTGCGGTGACGCCGTGGCCGACCTGCCGGCGGGCGAGGTCCTGGTCTCCAGCGGGCCGCTCGACGGGGTGCTCCCGGCGGCGACGTCGGCCTGGCTGCGGGTCTGACCCCGCCGCGGGTCGGGCTCAGGGCTGGGCCGCGTCGCGCGCCGCGCGCGCCTGCTCCAGGGTGCGGTTGTAGCGGCTGAGGTCGTCGGCGAACCCGGCGAGCTCGTCGTCGTCCCAGGAGCCGAGCACCTCGTCGAACCACTGGCGCCGGTGCTGGTCCACCGTCGACAGCCGGCGGGCGCCGTCCTCGCTGAGCGAGAGCAGCGTCGCCCGGCCGTCGACGG
Source organism: Propionibacteriales bacterium (assembly GCA_038256225.1). Taxonomy (GTDB): domain Bacteria; phylum Actinomycetota; class Actinomycetes; order Propionibacteriales; family Nocardioidaceae; genus Nocardioides. Next base: position 642 of record JBBSKO010000250.1, read on the forward strand.
GGTCGGGGCTGCGGTCCAGCAGGCCCAGGTCGAGCAGGTGCTGGACGTGGCGGCTGACCGCGCCCTTGTCGAGCTCGAGGTGGTCGGCCACCGTGGCCGCCCGCTGGGAGCCGTGGTGCTCGAGGTGGGTGAGGATCCAGTACGCCGCCGGCTGCAGCTCGGGGTGGACCTCGGCGGCGCGCTCGGCGACCACCCGCTTGAGCCGCCGGATCAGCGTCGAGAGCTCGCGCTCCAGCGTCCGGGTGGCGGTGGTCCGGTCGGTGAGGTCGGCGGTACGGCTGCTCATCACTGCCCATCATCCCCGGTGGCCGAGCGGTGGTGGCCCACGGGGGCGGCGCGGCGGGCGCCGGGCTCCTCGGGGACGTAGCGTGCGGCGTGGGCGGGACCTGCGTCCTCCTCTGGCGTGGTGCCGGCCGGCGCGGCGGCCTCCGCCGCCTCGTCCTGGGCGCCGACCGGGGTGGCGACGGGCTCGTCGTCCCGGTCCACGGTGGTGCGCAGCGGCACCTCCTTGATGGCCAGGATGCACAGCAGCGCGATCGCGGCGAACGGCACCGCGACCAGGAACAGGTGGCCGGTGGCCTCGCCGAACGCCTGCTGGTAGAGGTCGCGCACCGGGGCCGGCAGCGTCGCGATGTCGGGGATCGAACCGTCGCCCTGGCCGGCGGCGTCGATGCCGAGCCGGGCCAGGCCCTCGGTCAGCGTGTCGCTGACCTGGTGGTTGAGCAGTGCGCCGAGCGCGGAGACGCCGACCGCACCGCCCATGGAGCGGAAGAAGGCGACGGTGGCGCTGGCCGCGCCCATGTCGGCCTGGGCGGTGTTGTTCTGCACGGCCAGGACGAGGTTCTGCATGGTGGCGCCGATGCCGAGGCCGATCAGGGCCATGAAGCCGCCGATGACCCACAGCGAGGTGGTGTCGTCGATGGTGGCGAGCAGGGCGAAGCCGACGGTGGTCAGCAGGGCGCCGGCGACCAGGTAGCGCTTCCAGTAGCCGGTGGACGAGATCACCCGGCCGGTGACGATGCTGGTGACCAGCAGCCCGCCGACCATGGCGATCGACATCAGGCCGGCCTCGGTCGGGCTCATCCCGCGGGCCAGCTGGAAGTACTGCGAGAGGTAGACGGTGGAGCCGAACATCGCGACGCCGATCATCGCCGAGGCGATGGTGGCCAGGACCGTGGTCCGGTCGCGGAAGAGGCGCAGCGGGATGACCGGCTCGGTGGCCACACGGCCCTCGACGTAGATCGCGGCGGCGATGACGAGGACCCCGACGGCGACGAGCAGGCCGCTGGTGGCGGAGATCCAGTCGTACTGCTGGCCGGCCAGCGAGACCCAGACGAGCAGGATGCTGACGCCGCCGACGATGAGCATCGCGCCGAGCCAGTCGATGGAGACCTGGCGGGTGACGCGGGGCAGGTGCAGCCGGCGCTGGAGGACGACGAGGGCCAGGGCGGCGATCGGGATCGGCACGAAGAAGCAGCCGCGCCAGCCGAGCGGGCTGTCGACGATCACCCCGCCGATGAGCGGGCCGGAGACGGTCGCCAACGCGAAGACGGCACCGATGTAGCCGGAGTAGCGACCACGCTCGCGGGGGCTGACCATCGAGGCGATGACCACCTGGACCAGCGCGGTCAGGCCGCCGACGCCGAGGCCCTGGACGGCGCGGGCCCCGATGAGGACCTCCATCGAGGGCGCGAACGCCGCGATCAGGGACCCGATCGTGAAGATGACCAGGGCCGACTGGACCAGGATCTTCTTGTCGTAGAGGTCCGCGAGCTTGCCCCACAGCGGGGTGGTCGCGGTCATCGTGAGCAGGGTGGCCACGACGACCCAGGTGTAGCCGGTCTGGGTGCCCTCGAGGTCGGCGACGATCCGCGGCAGCGCGTTGGTGACCACGGTGCTCGACACCATCGCCACGAACATCGCGAGCAGCAGGCCGCTCAACGCCTCGAGCACCTCACGGTGCGTCATGGCCTTCGCCGCGACGACCGGTGCCTCGGGAGCCGGCGATCCGGAGGAGGGTGGGTCGGCCAGCTGGGTCACGTCGTCTCGCTTCACATCGGGGCAAAAGGTTGCTGACGGCAACTTTATTCCAGATGGTTGACGGATGCAATCAACGAGACGCGGGTCACGGCGTGGGCGGCCGCGGTTCGGTCGTGACGGCGCAATTGCATGGTTGCGACCGAACTGCGCGCGCGTAATGCGTCACAGGTCCGCAATTGCGCCGTTCCGGCCGACCCCGCCTCGGCCCCGCGCTCAGAGCAGGGCGGTCAGGAACTCCGTGCAGCCCACGTCCACGGCGTACGTCGCCAGGTCGTCGCCGCGGGTGACCCCGCGGTTGGCGATGACCACCGGCGTCCCGGCCTTGGCCGCACGCCGCACGAACCGCAGCCCGCTCATCACGGTCAGGCTGGAGCCGACGACCAGCAGGGCGCCCTCGTCACCGAGCGCGTCGACGGCGTCGAAGCACCGGCGGACCCGGGGCGCCGGGACGTTCTCGCCGAAGAACACGACGTCCGGCTTGAGCACGCCGCCGCAGGTGGCGCAGGCAGGCACCACGAACCCCGCGGTGTCGTCCAGATCGACGTCACCGTCGGGCCGCGTCTCGGCCTCCCCCTGCGCCTGCGCCCAGCCGGGGTTGAGCTCGTCCATCCGGGCGTGCAGCGCGGCGCGGGGCGTGGTCTCGCGGCAGCCCAGGCAGAGCACCTCGGAGATCCGGCCGTGCAGGGCGACCAGGTGGCGTGAGCCGGCGCGCTCGTGGAGGCCGTCGACGTTCTGGGTGATCAGCAGGTCGGGGTCGAGCGCGGCCAGCGCCCGGTGTCCCGCGTTGGGCTCCGCGCTGCGCATCCGTCCCCAGCCGAGGTGGCTGCGGGCCCAGTAGCGCTGCTGGGCG
>JBBSKO010000251.1:0-3519 GCA_038256225.1 Propionibacteriales bacterium
CCGGTCCCCGATCAGGCCGTTGACGGCCGAGGACAGGAAACGGCCCCGGGGGTGGTCCTCCAGCCGTGGCCCGGCGCCCGTGGCCGCGAGCCGGTCCAGGCCGACCGACGTCGCCTGCAGACCGGCCCCGATGCCGGCGTACACCGCCGAGGCGATGCCGCGGTGGGCCACCTCGGGCACGGCGGAGGCCCCGAAGGTGGCCCTGCGGGTCACCCGGTGCACCCGGTCGGCGACCGCCAGGTGCGTGTCGCGGGCACTGCGCACGACCAGCTCGTCGGCGACCTGCGCCAGCAGCGACAGCGCGTCCAGCACGGACGCGCCGGGGGCGGGGGCGACGGAGGTCATTCCCCCCACGCTAGCCGACCCGGTGCACAGATGTGCACCGGGTCGGCCGGGCGTCACTCCTTGGTGGTGTCGTCCTCGGCGGTCTCGTCCGCGGCGTTCTCGGCGGACTCGTCCGCGTCGTCCGCGTCGTCCGCGACGATCCCGTCCGCGGCCTCGGCGGCCTCGGCCGCAGCGACCTCCTCGGCGGAGGCGATGCTGCCGTCGGGGCGCAGGTTGCGCATCTCGACGACGTCGCCGGACGCGTCGGTCACTGTGGCGGACTCGACGATGGAGGCCAGCGCCTTGCCGCGCAGGATCTCCTGGACCAGGTCGGGGATGTGGTTGTGCGCGAACATGTGGTTCGCGAACTCCTGCGGGTCCTGGCCGGACTGCTGGGCGCGACGCACGAGGTGCTGGGAGAGCTCGTTCTGGTCGACGCCGAGCTCCTCCTTCTTGGCGATCTCGTCGAGGATGAACTGGGCGGCGACCGCGTCGCGGACCCGCTTCTCCAGGTCGGCCTCGAACTCGTCGACCGTCTGGCCCTCGTCGTCGAGGTAGGCCTGCATCGTCATCCCTGCCTGCGCGAGCTGCTGCTCGACGCTCTGGCGACGGGCGGTGAGCTCCTCGGCCACGACCGACTCCGGCAGCGGCACGTCGACCTTCTCGAGGAGGACCTCGAGGACGGCGTCGCGGGCGGCGGCGGCCTGCTCGAGACGCTTGCCGTTGCGCAACCGGTCGCGGACGTCCTCGGTGAGCTCCTCGTAGGTGTCGAACTCCGAGGCCTCCTGCGCGAAGTCGTCGTCGAGCTCGGGCAGCTCCTGCTCCTGCACCTGGCTGACACGCACGCTGACCTCGACGTCCTCGCCGACCAGGTCGCCACCGACGAGCTGGGTGGTGAAGACCTTGTCCTCGCCGGCCGACAGGCCGAGCAGGGCGTCGTCGAGGCCCTCGATCATGCCACCACGGCCGACCTGGTAGCTCATCTGGCTGACCTCGGCGCCCTCGACGGGCTCGCCGCCCTGGGTGGCGAGCAGGTCGATGACCACGAAGTCGCCGTCGGCGGCGGGGCGCTCGACGTCGGAGAGGGTGCCGAAGCGCTCGCGCAGCGCGGCGACCTGCTCCTCGACGTCCGCGTCGCTGACCTCGAGGTCGTCGACGCTGGCCTCGATGCCGTCGTACTCGGGCAGCTCGATGGTCGGCTTGACGTCGACCTCGGCGGTGAACTCGAGCTGCTCGTCCGGGGCGAGGTTGGTGACCTCGATCTCGGGCTGGGCCAGCGGCTGCAGGTCGTTCTCCTGGAGCGCCTCCATGTACTTCTGCGGCACGAGGTCCTGCACGGCCTCCTGGAGCACGACCTCGCGGCCAACCTGCCGGTCGATGATCGCGGCGGGGACCTTGCCGCGGCGGAAGCCGGGGACGTTGATCTGCTGGGCGATCTTCTTGTAGGCCGCGTCGAGGCTCGGCTTGAGCTCCTCGAAGGGCACCTCGACGGTCAGCTTGGCCCGGGTCGGGGTCAAGGTCTCGACGGCGCTCTTCACAGGTGGTCTCCTCGGTGTTCAGGGTGTGCTCGGGTGGGTGGTGCTGGGACGGTGGTCGGGGCGACAGGACTCGAACCTGCGGTCTCCTGCTCCCAAAGCAGGCGCGCTAGCCACTACGCTACGCCCCGCCAAGAGGCCTGGCCGCCCGCACGGTCACCCGCGCAGCACGTCCGGCGGCTCCTTGGAGCGGATGACGGGAATCGAACCCGCGTAGCCAGTTTGGAAGACTGGGGCTCTACCATTGAGCTACATCCGCCGGCGCGGGATCGGGCCCCGTACACCCCGGGAATCCTCGCACAACGCCCGGACGGCGCCCAATCGGGCCCGGCTCGGCCCGGCCCGGCCCGGATCGGGGCTCAGGTGCGGTGAACCACGATCATCGCGCGGTCGTCGTCCGGGGAGCCCAGCGCGGTCACCAACCGGGTCGCGGCCCCGCCCACGCTGCCCCGGAGCAGCTGCTCCGAGGCGCCCAGGAGCCGGTCGATCCCCAGGTCGATGTCACGCCGGGGCTCCTCGACCATGCCGTCGGTGTAGAGCAGCAGGCTGTCGCCGTGGCCGACCACGCCGCACGCCGCGACGAAGTCGGGTCCCTCGATCAGCCCGAGCACGGGCCCCTCGCTGTCCAGCACCCGCCACCGGCCGGACCCGGCCGAGCGGTGCAGGGCCGGCGGGTGACCGGCCGAGCGGACCTCGTAGGCCCCCGTGCCGAGGTCGAGGGAGAGGTGCACGGCGGTCGCGAAGCCCTCGTCCCAGTCCTGGCGCACCATGTAGTCGTTGGCCGCGGGCAGGAACCCGTCGGGACGCGTGGCCCCGAGCAGGCCGCCGAAGGCGCCGGAGAGCAGCAGCGCGCGGGTGCCGGCGTCGGCGCCCTTGCCGGAGACGTCGACGACCACCAGCTCGAGGCGGCCCGGGTCGTCGACCCGCGTGGCCACCACGAAGTCCCCCGCGAAGGGTGTGCCTCCCGCGGAGTGGATCGCGGAGTCGACCTGCCACCCCTCGGGCAGCGCGGGGATCCCGCCCTGGGTGAGGATCCGGTCGCGGAGGTCGACCAGCATCGACTCCCCCCGCAGCCCGCCGACGCCGAGCTGGGAGCGGCGGAAGGAGGTGAAGAGCACGATCAGCCCCATCGCGAACTGCACCGTGGTCGGGCCGACGATGCGGCCTGCGGAGTCGCCGACGAGCGCCACCTGCGCGGTCAGCAGCACCATCAGGTAGATCACGAACCACGGCAGCGTGCGCGGGCCGAGGAAGATGCTGCCGATCAGCAGCGGGACCATCAGGCTGGTGAACGGCATGATCCCGTCGAAGGCCACCACGAGCAGGGCCACCGCGGTCGACAGCGCACCGAGGCCGACCGAGAGGCGCGTCTCCGGGGTCACGCCGTGGCGGCGCAGCGACCGGAGTCCCCGCCGGGGCGCCAGCAGACGCTCCGGGCGCACGTCCCGGGTCGGGGTGCTCATCGCGGCACGGCCTCCGCTCGCTCGCTGGGAGCGCTCACCCTACGGCGCGGGAGCGGAACACGGGCTGGCAACGCGGGCACCAGAACAGGTTCCGCGCCGCCAGCTCCGTGGTCCGCACCGTCGCCCCGCAGACCAGGCACTCCTGCCCGTCGCGGCGGTAGACGTAGTGCTGGCCGGTGCGCCGGCGCGCCGGCCGC
>JBBSKO010000252.1:0-3514 GCA_038256225.1 Propionibacteriales bacterium
ATGCAGGAGCCCTACGGCGCCTACAGCTGGTACGCCGTCAACGACCACCCCTCCGACAAGGCGCTCTACGACGTGGCCGTCGAGGTGCCCGCCCCCTGGGTCGGCGTCTCCAACGGCGAGCTCGTCTCCCGCACGGAGAAGACCGGCACGACCCGGACGGAGTGGCACCTCGACGAGCCCGCCGCGTCGTACCTGGTCACGGTGGCGACCGGCGAGCTGGAGGTCACCGAGGAGGTCTCCGCTGGCGGCACCCCGATCAGCTACTGGACCCCGCCGGACCTGGCACCACGCCGGCTGGCGAACCTGCGGGTCGCGCCGGACGCGCTCACCTGGCTGGAGGAGCGGCTGGGTCCGTACCCGTTCTCCACCCTCGGGTTCGTGGTCGTCGACGGCGACAGCGGCATGGAGACCCAGACCATGATCACCCTCGGCGACACCGCCTACTCCACGTCGAGACCGGTGGTCGTCCACGAGCTCGTCCACCAGTGGTACGGCGACCAGGTCGGCCCGTCGGACTGGAGCGAGGTGTGGATGAACGAGGGCATGACGATGTACCTCCAGCTGGTCTGGGAGGCCGAGCACGGCGGTCGCCCGCTGCAGGCGGCGATGGACGGGATCGCGGCGGGCGACGCTGACAGCCGGGCGTACGCCGGCCCGCCCGCCGACTTCGACCCGGAGAAGTTCGGCGACGGCAACATCTACTACCTGCCCGCCCTGATGTGGCACGAGCTGCGCGCCGACCTCGGGGACGACGCCTTCTGGTCCATGGTCCGGGCCTGGCCGGCCGCGCGGGACGCCGTCGCCACCGACCGCGAGGACTACTGGGCGTGGCTGGAGGACGAGACCGGCACCGAGCTCACCGCGTTCCTGGAGGCGTGGCTCCTCGGCGAGCGGACGCCGCCGGTCGACGCCGCCACCGGGTAGGACCGCGGGCGGGGCGGTCCACAGGCGCGGGCCGGACCCTTCCGTCGGGTGGGATGCCGTGGGTAGCGTGCCCGCCATGAGGCGCCCGCCCCACGAGAACGTCGCCACCGTGCTGGTCGACCCCGCCGTGCTGCGCGACCTCGAGCTGGAGCTGATGGCCCTCGACCTGTGGGTGTGGCCGGTCGCGACCGCCCCGATCGCCGACGACGGCCCCCGGCTGGCGTTCCAGGTGCGCCGCCGGATGCTGATGGCCCGCCGCGGGGCGTGGGACCTCGCCGCGGACTGGACCCCGGTCTGGGTCGCCTTCGGCGACTCCTGGCACACCGGCGACGAGCCGCTGCCGTGGTCGGCGCACGCCGCGCTGTGGGACGCGCTGTCCCACCACGCCGCACACGTCCGCTACCGGCTCGGGCTGGGCGGGGTGCCGCGGCTGACGGTGCAGCGCGAGACCGGCTGACCGGCGCCCCTGCCCGCCCCGCCCACCGGCCCCGCCCGGCCCCGCGGCTCAGAACAGCAGCGCGGAGCCCGGGTCCTCGAGGATCCCGGCCACGTCGGCCAGGAAGCGGGATCCCATCTGCCCGTCGACGTGACGGTGGTCGAAGGACAGCGCGAGCGTGGTGACCTGGCGCGGCACGATCTCGTCGACGCCGTCGCGGGTGACCACCCACGGCTGCTTGCGGATCGCCCCGAAGCACAGGATCGCCGACTCGCCGGGGTTGATGATCGGCGTGCCCGCGTCGACGCCGAAGACGCCGACGTTGGTGATCGTGAAGGTGCCACCGCTCATGTCGGCGGGGGTCGTACGACCCTCCCGCGCCGTCGCGGTGAGCTCGCCGAGGGCGCCGGCGAGGTCGTGCAGCGACATCGCGTCGGCGTCCTTGACGTTGGGCACGACCAGCCCGCGGGGCGTGGCCGCGGCGATCCCGAGGTTGACGTAGTGGCGCACCACGACCTCCTGCGCCGCCTCGTCCCACCACGAGTTGACCTCGGGCGTGCGCCGCACCGCGAGGGTGACCGCGCGGGCCAGCACCAGCAGCGGGCCGACCTTGACGTCGCGCAGCGAGCGGTGCCGCTGGAGGCGCTCGACCAGATCCATGGTGGCGGTGACGTCGACGGTGACCCACTCCGTCACGTGCGGGGCGGAGAAGGCGGAGCCGACCATCGCGCCGGCCATCATCTTGCGCACGCCCTTCACCGGCTCGCGGGTCTCCCGGGCACCGGAGTGCACCGCTCCCGGCGCCTCGGCGGCAGGGGCAGACGCGGGGACGTCGGCCGGGGCCGTACCCCGGCCGGAGGCGGCGGACTGGACGTCGTCGCGGGTGACCGTGCCGTCCGGACCGCTCGCGGTCAGCGCGGTCAGGTCGACCCCGAGGTCCTTGGCCAGCTTGCGCACCGGCGGCTTGGCCAGCACCCGGGCCTCCTGCGGCGTCGTGGCGCGGGCCGGGACCAGCGCGGGGGCCGCCTCCGGCTCGGGCACCCGGGCCGAGGTGGCCGGGACGGCCGGCTCGTCCGAGGCGACGATCTCGTCGGAGAGCGCACCGCCGGGGGCGAAGGCGCCCTGGAGCTGCATCTGGGTGTGGGCGCCGGCCTCGGTCGAGGGCGAGGCCGCGCCCTTGCGGCGCCGGCGGACCGGGCCCCGGTCGGCCTTGTTGCGCCCGACCAGGCTCTCGCCCTCCCCGCCGCCGCTGGCGGCGGGGTTGGACAGGTCGATCTCCATCTCGGCGGCCGGGGCCGGCGGGGCGTCGGCCACGGGTTCCGCCGCCTCGGCCGGGTCGACGATCCGGATGATCGGGGTGCCGACCTCCACCATCTGCCCCTCCTCGGCCAGCAGCGCGACGACGGTGCCGGCGTACGGCGACGGCAGCTCCACCAGCGACTTCGCGGTCTCGATCTCGACGACGATGTCGTTGATCTCGATCGTGTCGCCGACCTGGACGCGCCAGGTGACGATCTCGGCCTCGGTGAGCCCCTCACCGGGGTCGGGCAGCTTGTACTCAGCCATGTCGGGTCTCCTGGCCTAGAACTCGAACGAGCGGTCGACGGCGTCCAGCACCCGGTCGAGGTCGGGGAGGTACTCCTCCTCGATCCGCGACGCCGGGTAGGGCGTGTCGAAGCCGCCGACGCGCAGCACCGGCGCCTCCAGGGAGTAGAAGCACTGCTCGGTCACCCGCGCTGCGACCTCGGCGCCGATCCCGAGGTTGACGTGCGCCTCGTGGGTGATCACGGCGCGGCCCGTACGCCGCACGGAGTCCAGGACCGGGCCCATGTCGAGCGGCGAGAGGGTGCGCAGGTCGATCACCTCGAGCGAGCGGCCCTCGGTCGCGGCGGCGTCGGCCGCGGCCAGGGCGGTCTTCACCGTCGGGCCGTAGGCCAGCACCGTCAGGTCGGTGCCGGCCCGCACGACGCGGGAGGTGAACAGCGGGTCGGGACGCGCGGTGTCGTCGAGGTCGGCCTTGTCGGCGTGGTACTGCCGCTTGGGCTCCAGGAAGATCACCGGGTCGTCGCTGGCGATGGCCTGCTGGATCATCCAGTAGCCGTCGACGGGGTTGGAGCAGGCCACGACCTTGAGGCCCGGGGTGTGCGCGAACTG
>JBBSKO010000253.1:0-3488 GCA_038256225.1 Propionibacteriales bacterium
GCACTGGCCTCGCGGCCGTTGGCCAGACGGATCTTGCGGCGCCCGGTGACGTCGTTGGAGATCTCACGGATCGCCCGGATCGGGTTCTCCATGGTGAGGTCGCGCATCACCACGCCCTCCTCGATCATCCGCAGCACGAGGTCGCAGCTGGCCACCTTGAGCAGCGTGGTCGTCTCGCTCATGTTCGAGTCGCCGACGATGACGTGCAGCCGCCGGTACTTCTCGGCGTCCGCGTGCGGCTCGTCGCGGGTGTTGATGATCGGCCGGCTGCGGGTCGTGGCGCTCGAGACGCCCTCCCAGATGTGCTCGGCGCGCTGGCTCACCGCGTACGAGGCCCCGCGCGGCGTCTGGGTGATCTTGCCGGCCCCGACCACGATCTGCCGGGTGACCAGGAACGGGATCAGGATGTCGGCCAGCCGGCTGAACTCACCCGCACGACCGACGAGGTAGTTCTCGTGGCAGCCGTAGGAGTTGCCGGCGGAGTCGGTGTTGTTCTTGAACAGGTAGATCTCGCCGGCGATGCCCTCGTCGTGCAGCCGGTCCTCGGCGTCGAGGAGCAGCCCCTCGAGGACCCGCTCCCCCGCCTTGTCGTGGGTGACCAGGTCGACGATGTCGTCGCACTCCGGGGTGGCGTACTCCGGGTGGCTGCCGACGTCGAGGTAGAGCCGGGCGCCGTTGCGGAGGAAGACGTTGCTGCTGCGCCCCCAGCTGACAACCTTGCGGAACAGGTAGCGGGCGACCTCGTCCGGGCTGAGTCGCCGCTGCCCCTTGAACGTGCACGTGACGCCGTACTCGTTCTCGATACCGAAGATCCGCCGGTCCATGCCCGAACAGTACGGGGGGACCGGCGGATCCGGGGGTGACCTGCCTGCCTAGCTGATCGGCGGGGCGACGGGCGCGTCCGGCGGCGCCGCCTCCGGGCCACCGGACGGCACCTCCGACGACGCGTCCGACGGCACCTCGGACGGCAGCACCGACGCGATCCAGTCCGGCCGCAGCCGGCGGAACTTGCGCGTCTGGGTGCGGGTGCGGTCCAGCACGGCCGCCTCGAGGTCGGCCACGGGCAGCACCCGGTCGGGCGTGTCGCCCTCGACCGCGCCGAGCGCGGCGACCGCGGTCGCGAGCGCGGTCGGCAGGTCGGCGCCCTCGGTGTAGTGCTCGCGCAGGTGGGCGGTGACGGTCTCGGCGGCCCCGCCCATCACGGCGTAGCCGTGCTCGTCGGCGACCTGGCCGTCGTAGGTCAGCCGGTAGACCTGGTCGGCGGCCGGGGAGTCGCCGACCTCGGCGACGAAGAGCTCCACCTCGTACGGCTTCTCGCCGCCGCTGGAGAAGATCGAGCCCAGGGTCTGCGCATAGGCGTTGGCCAGGGCCCGGCCGGTGACGTCGCGGCGGTCGTAGGAGTAGCCGCGCATGTCGGCCAGGCGGACGCCGGCGATGCGGAGGTTCTCGAACTCGTTGTAGCGACCGACGGCCGCGAAGGCGATCCGGTCGTAGATCTCGGAGACCTTGTGCAGCGCCTGCGAGGGGTTCTCGGAGACGAACAGCACGCCGTCGGCGTACTGCACGACCACCACGGAACGGCCGCGCGAGATGCCCTTGCGGGCGAAGTCCGCCCGGTCCTTCATCAGCTGCTCGGGCGAGACGTAGTAGGGCATGCTCATCGCGCGCCACCTCCGTACGGCCGACCGTCCAGCGGGGCGGACGGCCCGTCGGGCCGGATCATCCGACCCGCGATCATCCGATCGGCGACCTCGGCCACCTCGGCGTCGGGCAGGCGTACCCCGCCGTCGGCGGTGATCACGTGCACGACCGGGAAGATCCGGCGCGTGAGGTCGGGCCCACCGGTGGCGGAGTCGTCGTCAGCGGCGTCGTAGAGCGCCTGCACCACGGCCAGCACGCACTCCTCGCGCCCCAGGTCGTCGCGGTAGAGCTTCTTTAGCGAGCCGCGGGCGAAGACCGAGCCCGAGCCGACGGCGTGGAAGGCGGTCTCCTCGTAGCGGCCGCCGGTGACGTCGTAGGAGAAGATCCGCCCGATCGAGGTGGCCAGGTCGTAGCCGGCGAAGAGCGGCACGACGGCCAGGCCCTGCATGGCCATCGGCAGGTTGTTACGGATCAGCGCGGCCAGCCGGTTGGCCTTGCCGTCCATCGACAGCGTGGAGCCCTCGATCTTCTCGTAGTGCTCCAGCTCGACCTGGTAGAGCCGGACCATCTCGACCGCGAGGCCCGCGGTGCCGGCGATGCCGACGGCGGAGAACTCGTCGGCGGGGAAGACCTTCTCGATGTCGCGCTGGGCGATCACGTTGCCCATCGTGGCGCGGCGGTCACCGGCCATCACGACGCCGCCGGGGAAGGTGGCCGCGACGATGGTGGTGCCGTGGGGGGCGAGGTCGCCGGCGCTCGGGGCGCCGGGGCGCTGCGGACCGAGGTCGCGCGCACCGGGCAGCAGGTCGGGCGCCTGGTCGGCGAGGAAGTCGGCGAAGGACGACGAGCCCGGGGTCAGGTAGGCCGCGGGCAGGCGCGAGTCGTTCATTCGCCACCCTTCTGGATGAACGACTTCACGAAGTCCTCGGCGTTCGTCTCGAGGACGTCGTCGATCTCGTCGAGGAGGTCGTCGACCTCCGTGTCGAGGGCTTCCTTGCGCTCGGCGACCGACGACTCGGTCGTCTCCTCGCTCTGCTGCTGCTCCTCGGTCTCCGACGAGCGCCGCGGCTGCTTCTGCTCTTGGGCCATGCTCCGACACTAGCGACTCGCCGGGTGCCGCGGGCCCCACCCCGCAGGTGCGTGCGCGGCGGGTGCGAGCTCAGCCGGCGAGCTCGCCGAGGAGGGCCTCGGCGGTCTCCGAGCGGTCGAGCAGGTCGCCGACGTGCGCGCGGCTGCCGCGCAGGGGGTCCAGGGTCGGCACCCGCTGCAGCGAGTCACGCCCGGGGAGGTCGAAGATCACCGAGTCCCACGACGCGGCGGCGACGTTCTCGGCGAACTTCTCCAGGCAGCGGCCGCGGAAGTAGGCGCGGGTGTCCTCGGGCGGGTCGTGCATCGCGCGCTCGACGGCGTCGTCGCCGAGCAGCCGCTCGATCCGCCCGGCCGCGGCCATCCGGTGGTAGAGGCCCTTCTCGGGGCGCAGGTCGGCGTACTGCAGGTCGATCAGGGCCAGCTTGGCGTCGTCCCAGGCCAGGCCGTCGCGGTCGCGGTACTGCTCGAGCAGCTTCAGCTTCGCGACCCAGTCCAGCTCCCCCGCGCACTCCATCGGGTCGCGGTCGAGCCGGTCCAGCACCGACTCCCAGCGGGCCAGCACCTCGACGGTCTGCGCGTCGGCGTCCGCACCGAGGCGGTCCTCGACGTGCTTGCGGGCCAGGTCGAGGTACTCCATCTGCAGCTGCACCGCGGTCAGCCGGCGCCCGTCGGCCAGGGTCAGCAGGTGCCGCAGCGACGGGTCGTGGGAGACCGCGCGGAGCGAGGCGACGGGGCCCGAGACCATCAGCTCGCGGCCC
>JBBSKO010000254.1:0-3482 GCA_038256225.1 Propionibacteriales bacterium
CCCAGGTCCCAGGCCTCGGCGGCGCGGTCGGCGACCTCGTCCAGGGTCAGGGAGTAGGCGTCGGCGTCGGTGCGCCGCTGGGCGAAGGCGCAGAAGCGGCAGCCGACGTAGCAGACGTTGGTGAAGTTGATGTTCCGGTTGACCACGTAGGTCACGTCGTCGCCGACCACCTCGCGGCGCAGGTCGTCGGCCAGCCGGCAGACCTCGGCCAGCAGGTCGCCCTCGGCGGTCATCAGGGTCAGGGCGTGCTCGTCGGACAGCCCGCCGGGGTCGGCCTCGGCCGCGGCCAGCGCCTCCCGGCCGTGGGCGTGCAGCACGACCGGCCCGCCCGCCGAGGCGGTGGCCGCGTCGGCCACCGAACCCCAGTCGCCGTAGACGGTGTCGAAGTCGGCGCGGCGGTCGCCGGTGCGGCCCTCGGTGTCGACCGCGGTGTGCAGGTCGGTACGCCCGGAGCCGGCCCCGGGGCCGGTGAACCCACCGTCCGGCTCCTGCCACGGGCGCCCCACCGGGCGGACGCCCGGCACCGCGAGGCCGTCCGGACCGGCCAGCGCGGCCACGTGGCCGGCGACCCGGGGGTCCAGCCAGGGCTCGCCGTGCTCCAGCGCCCCGCGGACCTGCTCGGGGTGCACCGTCAGCCGGGCGCGCAGCTCGAGACCGGCGTCGGCGGTGAGCTCCCGCAGCCGCTCGAGGCTGGGCCAGGGCCGCTCGGGGTTGACGTGGTCGGGCGTCAGCGGGGAGACGCCGCCCCAGTCGTCGATCCCGGCGTCCAGCAGGGCCCGCGCCTCCTGGGCCGTCCCGGCGTGGTCGACGAGGTTCGGCGGGGCCTGGACCCGGGCGCGGGGGCCGAGGACCAGGCGGGTCACGGCGACGGCGGCGAGGTGCTCGTCGAGGTCGACGTCGTCGACGTGACGCATCGCGGTGTCGGGCTTGGCCCGGAAGTTCTGGACGATGACCTCCTGGACCGAGCCGTAGGCCCGGGAGACGCGCCGCAGCGCGAAGATCGTGTCGGCCCGCTCCTCCAGGGTCTCGCCGATGCCGACGAGCAGGCCCGTGGTGAAGGGGACCGAGAGCCGCCCGGCGTCCTCGAGCACCCGCAGCCGCACCTCCGGGTCCTTGTCGGGGGAGCCGAAGTGGGCCAGCCCGCGGGTCTCGTGCAGCCGCCGCGAGGTCGTCTCGAGCATCATGCCCATCGAGGGCGCGACCGGCTTGAGCCGGTTCATCTCCTCCCACGTCATCACACCGGGGTTGAGGTGCGGCAGCAGCCCGGTCTCCTCGAGCACCCGCACCGCCATCGCGCGCACGTAGGCCAGCGTCGAGTCGTAGCCCTGCTCGTCGAGCCAGGCCCGCGCCTCGGGCCACCGGTCCTCCGGCCGGTCGCCGAGGGTGAACAGCGCCTCCAGGCAGCCCAGCGCCGCACCCTCGGAGGCGAGGGCGAGGATCTCGTCGGGGGACAGGAAGAGCGGCTCGTCGGCCCGCTCGAGGTGGCCCGGGGTGGTCACGAAGGTGCAGTAGTGGCACCGGTCGCGGCACAGGCGGGTGACGGGGACGAAGACCTTCGGCGAGTAGGTCACCACGCCCGGACGGCCCGCGGCCACCAGGCCGGCGTCGCGCACGGCGGCGGCCGCCCGGCACAGCCGGTCGAGGTCGTCGCCGGTCGCGGCGAGGAGTGCGGTCGCCTCGGCGGGGTCCAGCGCGGCGCCGCGCTCGGCCCGCGCGAGAGCGCGTCGTACCTGCTGGGGCGTGGGGCGATCGCTCATCACGACCACGGTATCCCGGAGCCCGGGGACGACCGTGCGTGACCGGGCTCAGGCCCGGTGGGTCCCCCCGGCCGGCCGCGCGCCGGGCCGTTCGGCACGGGCCAGCCGGCTCGGCCACCAGGTGCGGGGGCCGAGCAGGTGGCAGACGGCCGGGACCAGCAGGGAGCGCACCACGAAGGTGTCCAGCAGGACGCCGAAGGAGACGATGAACGCGATCTGGGCCAGGAACAGGATCGGGACGACCCCCAGGGCCGCGAAGGTCGCCGCCAGCACCACGCCGGCCGAGGTGATCACGCCGCCGGTGACGCGAAGCCCGCGCCCGATGCCCTCGCGGGTCCCGTGCCGCAGCGTCTCCTCGCGCACGCGCGTCATCAGGAAGATCGAGTAGTCGATGCCGAGCGCGACCAGGAAGACGAACCCGATGAGGAGCACCGTGGGGTCGGAGGACGGGAAGCCGAGCACGTGGTCGAAGACCAGGGCGCTGACCCCCACGGTGGCCGCGAACGACAGGACGTTGGCGGCGACCAGCACCACGGCCGAGACCAGCGAGCGCAGCAGCAGCGCGAGCACGAGGAAGATCACCAGCAGGATCGCCGGGATCACCGCCGCCCGGTCCTGCCCGGTGGTCTCGCGGGTGTCGATCTGGATCGCGGTCGCGCCCCCGACGAGCACCTGGTCGGCGGGCGTCGTGCCCGTCTCCAGGGCGTCCAGGTCGTCGCGCAGCCGCTCGACGGTCTCGCCGGCCTCGGGGGACTCGGCCGGGTCGGCCAGGGTCGCCAGGACCACGGCGCGTCCGTCGACCACCAGCGGCTCGGTCGGCCGGTCCGGCGCCACGGGGAGCACGACGACCGCGGGCACACCGTCGGTCCCGGGCGCGACGCCGTCCTCGGCCGACAGCAGGTCGACCACGTCGGGCAGCAGCACCGCGGGGGTGACGACCTGGACGGGGCTGGCGGTGTCGTCGTCGAAGCGCGCCTCGAGGACGTCCTGGGCCAGCACGGAGTCCTCCTCGCTGAGCAGCACGTCGGTCTGCGGGACCGGGTCCTCCTCCAGCGTCGGGGCGAAGGCGGCCGCCAGGCCCAGCAGCAGGACGCAGGTGGCCGCCACGGCGACCGGACGCCGGCCGACCAGGCCAGAGACCCGGGCCCACACCCCCGCGTCGACCTGGTGGTCGGAGCCGTACGCCGGGCGCAGCGGCCAGAACGCCCGGCGGCCCAGCAGCACCAGGGCGGCCGGCAGCAGCGTCAGCGAGCTGAGCACGGCCGCGACGATGCCCAGCGCCCCGACCGGGCCCAGCCCGGCCAGGTTGGACAGGTCGGAGAGCAGCAGGCAGGCGAGCCCGAGGACGACGGTCACGGCGGAGGCCACCACCGGCTCCCAGGTGCCGCGCAGGGCCGCGCGCATCGCCTCGCCCGGGGCCTCGTGGTCGCGCAGCTCCTCGCGGTAGCGCGCGACCAGCAGCAGCGAGTAGTCGGTGGCCGCACCGATGGCGAGGATGAACAGGATGCCCTGGCTCTGCCCGCTGAGGTCCAGCGCGCCGGCGACCGCGAGCCCGTACACCGCCGCGGAGGCGACCCCGAGGCCGAGCACGGCGCAGACCAGCACCACGAGCGGGAGCACGGGGGAGCGGTAGACCACGACCAGGATCAGCAGCACGACCGCCAGCGCCACCACGAGCAGCAGCCCGTCGATGGCGCCGAAGGCGGCGACGAAGTCCGCGAGGAC
>JBBSKO010000255.1:0-3463 GCA_038256225.1 Propionibacteriales bacterium
GCAGATGCTCTTCGGGGAGCTGTTCCCCAAGAACCTCTCGATCGCCCAGCCGTACGCCGTCGCGCAACGGCTCTCCGGCTCGACCCTGCTCTACATGCGCCTCTTCGGGTGGGTGATCCGCTTCTTCGACGCCGCGTCCAACGCCCTGCTCCGCCTGCTGCGGATCGAGCCCGTCCACGACGTCGCCCACTCGGCCAACCTGCACGACCTCCAGCGCATCGTCAGCGCCTCCAAGGACGCCGGCGAGCTGCCGGCCGAGCTCAGCCTGGTCCTGGACCGGATGATCGACTTCCCCGAGCGCGACGTCGACCACGCGCTCGTCCCGCGCTCGCGCGTCGACGTCTTCGACGCCGGTACGGACCTGCGCGAGGTGCTGCAGGTGATGGAGGGCGGCCACTCCCGCTACCCGGTGCTCGACACCCACGGTGAGGTCGTCGGGGTGGTCCACCTCGTCGACGTCATCGAGGCGCTGCGGCCCTGCGAGGACCGCGACCACGAGCGCCCCACGGTGACCGTGGGCGAGGTCAGCCGCGACGCGACCGTGCTGCCGACCCTGATGCGCCTGCCCGACGCGCTCGCCGAGATGACCGAGGCCGGCGACCAGCTGGCCTGCGTCGTCGACGAGTACGGCGGGTTCGCCGGCATCATCACCCTCGAGGACCTCGTCGAGGAGGTCGTCGGGGAGATCACCGACGAGCACGACGGCGACGAGGAGCCGCACCTGGTGCCCGAGGACTCCGCCCGGGCCTGGACCGTGCGCGGCGACGCCCCCCTCGACGAGGTCGAGCGCGAGGTCGGCGCGGTGCTCCCGCGCGGTGACTTCGAGACCGTCGCCGGCATGGTCATCGCCGAGCACGGCGCGCTGCCGGACGAGGGCGACATGGTCGAGGTCCCCCTGCCCCCGGACCCGCTCGAGCTCGCCCACTCCGAGCACCCGCCTGAGCGCACCCTGCGTGCGGAGGTCCTCGAGGTCGAGCACCACGTGCCCACCCACCTGCGCCTGGAGCTGGTCGGCGCCCCGCTGCCGGGCGAGGGCGACACCGACCAGGACCACCACGACCAGACCGAGGAGGTCAGCCGATGACCGGGCTCGCCGCCATCCCCGCGACCGTCGCGATCATCGCGCTCAGCGCGTTCTTCGTCTCGGTCGAGTTCGCCAGCATCGCCTCGCGCCGCACCCGGCTCGAGGAGGCCGCCACCCACAGCAAGGCCTCGCGCGCCGCCCTGCGCAGCTCCTCGGAGGTCTCCGTCCTCCTGGCCGGCTGCCAGCTGGGCATCACCGCCTGCACCCTGGCGCTCGGCGCGATCACCGAGCCGGCCATCGAACACGCCCTGGAGCCCCTGCTCGAGCAGCTGGGCCTGCCGGGCTGGCTGTCCTACGCGGTCGCCTTCGGTCTCGCCCTGGCGATCACCACGTTCCTCCACCTGGTGGTGGGCGAGATGGCCCCGAAGTCCTGGGCGATCAGCCACCCCGAGAAGTCGGCCACCCTGTTCGCGATCCCGATGCGCGGGTTCATGTGGCTGTTCCGCCCCGTGCTGACCCTGCTGAACGAGGCCGCCAACGCGCTCGTCCGCCGGGTCGGCGTGGACCCGGTCGACGAGGTGGCCATCGAGCAGAACCCCGACGACCTGCGCCAGCTGGTCCAGCACTCCGTCGAGACCGGGGACCTGGACGCCCGGTCCTCCGCTCAGCTCTCCGGGGCGCTCGAGATGTCGCAGGCCACCCTGGACGACCTGACCAGCAGCTCCCGGCTGGTCGGGGTGCCGGTCGGGGCCACCGTCGGCGACGCGCAGCAGCAGGCACGCGAGTCCGGGCACCTGCGGATCCTGGTCGGACCGGCCGAGGAGCCGACCGGGGTCGTGCACGTGCGCGACACCCTCACCGCCGCCGCGCAGGAGCCGGTCGCGGCCTACGTGCGCGACCTGCACGAGCTGGACGGCACCACGACCGTGCTGGACGCGATGTCCATCCTGCGCGCCGCCGGCACCCAGATCGCGGTCGTCCACCGCGCGGACGGCGGGTCGACCGTCGTGACGCTGGCCGATCTGCTGTCCCGACTGATGCCGGCCGCGGGCACGCCCGAGCAGGCCGGGGAGCGCTAGGCCCTCAGCCCCGCAGGCGCCCCATCCAGGCCTCGACCTCGTCGGCGCCCCGGGGCAGCGACGCCGACAGGTTCTCGCTGCCATCGGCCGTCACCAGGACGTCGTCCTCGATCCGGATCCCGGTGCCGCGCAGCTCCTCGGGCACCAGCAGGTCGTCCTCCTGGAAGTACAACCCCGGCTCGACGGTGAGCACCATGCCCTCGGCGAGGACGCCCTTGGCGTACGCCTCCGGTGCCGCCCGCCCGCAGTCGTGGACGTCCATCCCGAGCATGTGGCTCGTCCCGTGCAGGGTCCAGCGCGCGTACACCTTGGACTCGGGGTCCAGCGCCTCCTCGGCGCTCACCGGCAGCAGGCCGAGGTCGGCCAGCGCGTGCGCCAGCACCTCCATCGAGGCCTCGTGCACCGATGCGAAGGGCGCCCCGGGCCGCACGGCGTCGATGCCGGCCTGCTGGGCGGCGAGCACGGCGCCGTACAGCTCGCGCTGGCGCGCGGTCCACCGGCCGTCGACCGGCAGGGTGCGCGTCACGTCGGCGGTGTAGAGGTTGCGCCCCTCGACGCCCATGTCGAGCAGGACCAGCTCGCCGGGCGTGATCGACCCGGAGTTCTCGATCCAGTGCAGCGTCGTGGCGTGCTTGCCGCCGCCCACGATGGAGTCGTAACCGATGTCGTTGCCCATCGCGCGGGCGCGGCGGAAGAAGGTGCCCTCGATCCAGCGCTCGCCGTGCTCCAGCACCCGGTCCCACTCGCGGACCGAGTCCTCGAAGCCGAGCGCCGTGATGTCGCAGGCCTCCCGCAGCTCGCCGACCTCCCAGTCGTCCTTGACCAGGCGCATCTCCGAGGCCACCCGGCCGAGCTCGTCGTCGAGCCCGGCGTCGGGGTTCACGATCCGGTCGACGGCCGTCGAGAGCCCGCGCAGCACCCGGGTCTTGGCGGCGCCGCGACGCTGCAGGTCGTCCTCGAGGGCGTCGAGGTGGCGCACCTCGAGGCCGAGGGACGACGACATCTCGTGGATCGAGGGCCGGCGCCCCGCCCACAGCTCGCCGTACTGCCGGTCGCGGAAGAACTCGTCGGTGTCGCGCGAGGAGCGCGGGCGCGCGTAGAGCACCTCGGCGGCGTCCTCCACGACCAGGACCGCGTCGGTGGTCTGGTTGCCGGAGAAGTAGGTGTGCGCGGTGTCGGGACGGAACCGGTAGTCGGTGTCGTTCGAGCGCACCTTGAAGGTGCCCGCCGGCAGCACCAGCCGCTCGCCGGGGAACGCCTCGGCCAGACGACGCCGACGCGCGGCGGCGTACGGCGCGACCGGGTGGGCGGGCAGGTCGAGCTCGCGCTCACCCCAGCCGGTGCGCATGAAGTCGCGGTA
>JBBSKO010000256.1:0-3449 GCA_038256225.1 Propionibacteriales bacterium
CCGGTCGCTGCACACCGGCGAGGTCGTCGACTTCAAGGGCGAGTACTTCGACGTCGCCTCCGCGCACCTCTGGGACGTGCCCGAGCAGGGCGTCCCGATCGCCGTGGCCGTCTCCGGACCCCGCTCCATCGAGACCTTCGGCCCCTCCGCGGACCACCTCGTGGCCGTCGAGCCCCGCGCCGACCTCGTCGACACGTGGAACGCCACCGACGGCTGCACCACCATCGGTCAGGGCGGGCGCGCGATCGGCCAGATCCCGATCTGCTGGGGCCCCGACGAGGCCGAGGCCACCCAGGTCGCGCACGAGCAGTTCCGCTGGTTCGCCGGCGGCTGGAAGGTCAACGCCGACCTCCCGACGCCCGCGGGCTTCGCCGGCGCCACGCAGTTCGTGCGCGAGGAGGACGTCGCGCAGAACATCCCGTGCGGCCCCGACCTGGACAAGATCGTCGAGTCGGTCTCGGCCTTCTGGGAGGCCGGCTTCACCGACATCGCCCTGGTCCAGGTCGGCGACGCCCGCCAGGAGCAGTTCCTGGCCGAGGTCGCCGGGCCGCTGCTCGACAAGCTCCGCGCCGCCGCACCCTGACCGGGGTCCTCAGCCCGGCTCGGTCATCCGCTCCAGCCGCTGGCGCAGGAGGTCGCGCCGCCGGGCGTTGCCGGTCAGGTCGACGTAGCGCTCCCGGTACGCCGCGAGCAGCGCGTCGTCGAGCCGTCGCACCGCACCCGGCGGGAAGCGGTAGCCGAGCCGCTCGTTGAGGTCGTCGAGGTCGCCGTCGCGCAGCACCTCGGCGAGCTCGTCGAACCGGGTGATCCCGAGCTCGAGCAGCAACCCGGAGATCCACGCGTAGTGGTCGGTGCGCGACCAGCCGGCGTCGCCGTACTGCCCGGCGAGGAACGCCGCGAGCTCGCGGGGGTCCAGCCGGGGGTCGTCCGGCTCGACCTCGACGACGCCGGCCCCGAGGGGGTCGCCCGCGGTCCCGGTCAGCAGGTCCGCAGGCTGGGGCGCAGGGGTCCGCAGCCGGTCGCGGATCGTGGAGAACTCCTGGTCGGCGAGCTCCAGCAGGCCCGCGGCCAGGGTGAAGCGACGGTCCAGGTCGCTGGCGTGCTCGGCCGGCACGCTGCCCTTGTAGCGGGCCTCGTGCTCGAACTCGGCCCACGCGTGCTGCAGGACCGTGCGCACCTGCACCTGGGCGACCAGGCCGCGCAGCTGCGCCCACTGCGGGTGGCTCTCCCGGGCCGCGTCCAGGCCGATCAGGAGGTGCCGGCTGGCGTAGCCGAACCGGCCCTCGCGCGCGGTGGCCAGGCCCATGTCGCGGTCGTCCTTCACCACGACCTGGTCGTCGAGGAGGTCGGCGACGGCGGCGACGTCGCCGCGGACGTAGGTGACGACGCGGACCCCGAGCTGGTCGGTGATGTCGTGCAGCGGCTCGGGGTAGGCCATGGACCCGTTCGCCCGGCGCTCGGCCTTCTCGGCGAACGACGCCACGCTCTTGGTCCGGCCGGTGACCGAGAGGTAGTTGATCCCGGCCTCGTCGAGCACGGAGGTGACCAGCTCGACGAACGCCTGGCCGGCCTCGACCAGGGCGGGGCGGCGCTGGGCGTACTCCTGCACCGCCGCGCGGACCGGGTCCTCCAGCCGCCACGACCGTGCGCCCGGCACCCCGGTCGACCCGGAGGAGGCCGGCAGCCGATCGGGAGGGAGCGCCGGGGTGACGATGGTGCCCGTCTCGAGGTCGCCGTAAGTCGTCGTCCGCGTCGGGTGGTGCTCGGCGAACCACGCGACGTAGGCGCACAGGACGGCGTCGACCTGGTCCTCGACCACGCGCAACTGGCTCTTGCGGGTGGCGGTCTCGACCTGGCCGCGCAGCGTCGTCCAGGCCTCGTCGACCGTGACGACGGTCTCGACGTGCCCGACGAGCAGGAGCAGCTCACGGCGCAGCAGGTCCAGGTCGCGACCGGGCTTGGCCTTGTACTTCAGCGTCTTCGCGAGCCCGAAGAGCGCCACGCTCGCGGCGTGGGGGTAGACCTCGATCGCCCGACGCGCGCGGCGGCTGCGCGGGTTGACATCGAGCCCGAGCCGCTTGGAGACCCGGGCCGCGCGGGTGCCGTCGGCGAACTCCGGCTTGCCGGTGTTGGCCGGGTGCGCGCCGGCCTCGAAGCGCCGGAAGTCGCGACCCAGGGCCTGCTCGGCAGGACGCGAGCCCGTCGGGTTGACGACCACGATCGGTGCGTCGATCCCGACCAGGCACGGGCCCTCGACGTACGGCGCCAGCGCTTCGGCGACCTCGTCGTCGGTGCGCACCGCGCTGACGTACAGCAGGCGCGCGTCGGCGTCGAGAACGGCCAGCCCCGTGGGGCTCTTCTCGCCCCAGGCCAGGTCGACGCCCACGAAGTGCACGGCCACACCCTGCCCTACCTCGCCGACAGGCCGGCCGACGCGCCCTAGGAGCCGGCGTACTCCCGGGCGACGGCCGCGCCGAGGCGGGCGTTGTGGCGCACCAGCGCGATGTTGGTGGTCAGGCTCGCGCCGTCGGTGAGCTCGACGATCCGGCCGAGCAGGTACGGCGTGACCTCCTTGCCGCGCAGGCCGCGCTCGTCGGCGTCGGCCAGGGCGCGGGTGATCGCGCCGTCCATCTCGGCGGCCGGGATCTCGTCGGCCACGGGCACCGGGTTGGCCACGACGACCCCGCCGGCCAGGCCGAGGTCCCACTTCGCGCGCATCACCGCGGCGACCTCGGCGGCCCCGTCCACGCGCATCGGGGCGCCGTGGCCGCTGCTGCGGGAGTAAAAGGAGGGGAACTCGTCGCTGCCCTCGACCAGGACCGGGACACCCAGGGTCTCGAGCGTCTCCAGGGTCAGGCCGATGTCGAGGATGCTCTTGACCCCGGCCGAGACCACGGCGACGTCGGTGACGGCCAGCTCGGTGAGGTCGGCGGACAGGTCGAAGGTCTGCTGGGCCCCACGGTGGGCGCCGCCGAGGCCGCCGGTGACGAAGGTGCGCACGCCTGCCAGCGCGGCCAACCGCATGGTCGCGGCCACCGTCGTGGCCCCGTGCAGCCCGCGGGCGACGACGTACGGCAGGTCGCGGCGGCTGACCTTGGTGACGCCGGGGTCGCTGGCCAGCAGCTCGAGGTCCTCGGAGGTCAGCCCGACCCGGGGGCGGCCGCCGAGCACCGCGACCGTGGCCGGGGTCGCGCCGGCGTCGCGGACGATGCCCTCCACCTCGACGGCCATCTCCACGTTGCGGGGGTACGGCATCCCGTGGCTGATGATCGTGCTCTCCAGCGCGACGACGGGCCGGCCCTCGGCCAGGGCCGCGGCCACCTCGTCGGACAGGGTCAGCATCGGGTGCGGGGTGCTCACAGCAGGCTCCTCACGAGCGCGTCGGACAGGTCGGGACGCACGGTGTGGGGGCCGGCGACGGTCAGCGCGGCGGCGGCCTGGCCGTACGC
>JBBSKO010000257.1:0-3448 GCA_038256225.1 Propionibacteriales bacterium
ACGACGTGCTCTTCGAGGCCGACTCGGCCCCGGGCCGCACGACCGCCGAGCTGCCGCCGGAGGAGAAGGACGCCATCTCCCACCGCGGCGAGGCGCTGCGCCTGCTGGCCCCGCTGGCCCGCGAGGCGTTGACGGTGTAGGCCGACCGGCGGCCACTACAGTCCCTGCGTGGCCCGACCCTTCCTCGTCCGACGCTCCCTGTCCCGCCTCCTGCTCGGCGCGGTGCGCTGGCGCGCCGTCGGCGAGGTGCCCCGCCGGGGCGTGCTCGTAGGGGCGCCGCACACCTCCAACTGGGACTGGGTGCTCACCCTCCTGCTGGCCTGGGAGAGCAAGATCGTGATCCGGCTCCTGGTCAAGAAGGAGGTGTTCGTCGGCCCCCTCGGCCCGCTGCTGCGGGGGACCGGCGCGGTGCCGCTGGACCGCAAGGACCCGGGCGGGACGATCCGGCGTCTCATCGCCGACGCCCGCAGCGAGGACTCGTTCCTGCTCGGCCTGGCCGCCGAGGGCACCCGCAGCAAGGCCGAGCACTGGAAGTCCGGCTTCTACCGGATCGCCCAGCAGACCGGCCTGCCGGTGACGCTGGCCTACATCGACCGCCCGACGCGCCGGGTCGGCTGGGGCCCGACCTTCGAGCTGTCCGGCGACGTCCGCGCCGACATGGACCGGATCCGGGAGTTCTACGCCGACAAGACCGGCATCCACCCCGAGCTGACCACGCCTCCGCGGCTCAAGGAGGAGGACCGCGCCTGACGCGCGGGTCCACGGTGCCGGAGACGGGACTCGAACCCGTACGCCCGAAGGCACAGGAACCTAAATCCTGCGTGTCTGCCAGTTCCACCACTCCGGCGTGAGCGGCCCGATCCTAGGAGACGGCCGCCGGGACGCCCGCCGGTGGCTCAGGCCAGGCCGAGGTCGCGACGCAGCTTCGCGACGTGCCCGGTGGCCCGCACGTTGTACTGCGCCAGCGTCACCACGCCGTCCTCGTCGAGCACCAGGGTGGAGCGGATGACGCCCTGGACGACCTTGCCGTAGTTCTTCTTCTCCCCGAAGGCGCCCCAGGCGGTCATCACCTGCTTGTCGGCGTCGGAGAGGAGCGTGATCGAGAGCCCGTCGCGCTCCCGGAAGCGGGCCAGCTTCTCGGGGGCGTCGGGGGAGACGCCGAGCACGGTGTAGCCCTGCGCCTCCAGCGTGCCCAGGGACTCCGAGAAGTCGCAGGCCTGCGTGGTGCAGCCCGGGGTCATCGCGGCCGGGTAGAAGTAGACGACCACCTTGCGCCCGCGCAGGCCTGCGAGCGTGACCTGCTCGCCGGTGTCGGTCGGCAGGGTGAAGTCGGGGGCGACGTCGCCGGACGTGAGGCGGGCGGGCTGCCCGGCGGGCTGGCTGTCGGGCTGCGTCACGGGGGAGGGTCCTGTCCGGTCGGAGAGTTGCTGCGAACTAATCGCAATAGCGTACGTTGGGCGTGCCTGACCCTCTCAACCTACCGAGCAGCAGCTACCGACCCCGCGGAGGTCCGACGTGCACGTGCCTGACGGTTTCCTCGACGCCCCCACCTCGGTGGCCACCGGCGTCGTCGCCGCGGCGGGCATCGCCGTGGCCCTGCGGAAGGCGCGCGGCGAGCTCGACGACCGGACCGCGCCGATGGCCGGCCTGGTCGCGGCCTTCGTCTTCGCCGGCCAGATGATCAACTTCCCCGTGGGTGCCGGCACCAGCGGCCACCTGATCGGCGGTGCGCTCGCCGCGGTCCTGGTGGGGCCGTGGACAGGGATGCTGTGCCTCAGCGTGGTGCTCCTGGTCCAGGCCCTCTTCATGGCCGACGGCGGGATCACCGCGCTGGGCACCAACATCACGCTGATGGGGGTCGTGGGCTGCTTCGTCGGGTACGCGGTGTTCCGGCTCGCCCTGTTGGTGCTGCCCCGTCGGCTCGGCTCGGTGGCCCCGGCCGCCGCCGTCGGCGCGCTCGTCTCGGTGCCGGCCGCCGCGACCGTCTTCACCCTGCTCTTCGTCGTCGGCGGCAACGCCCCGATCGACACCGGCGCCGTGCTCGCCGCGATGGTCAGCTGGCACGTCGTGATCGGGGTCGGCGAGGCGGTGGTGACCGGACTGGTCGTCGGTTCCGTCGTCGCGGTCCGCCCCGACCTGGTCCACGGCGCGCAACGGCTCGTCTCGGCGCGCACCCTCCAGGTGCGTCCGTCCGCGGTCGCCACCCCGGCCCGGACGGAGGAGGTGTCATGAGCGGGCGCCGCCTGGCCGCCGTCGTCCTGCTGGTCACGCTGGTGCTGGCCGGGGGCCTGAGCTTCTACGCCAGCAGCCACCCCGACGGCCTGGAGTACGTGGCCGAGACGACCGGCTTCCTCGACAGCGCCGAGGACTCCGCCACCGCCGACTCGCCGCTGGCCGACTACCAGACCCGCGGCGTGGACGACGAGCGCGTCTCCGGCGGCCTGGCCGGCCTGATCGGCGTCACCGCCGTGCTCGGGCTGTCCGGCGGCCTGTTCTGGGCGATCCGCCGGCGCGGCGACCGGGCCGAGGACCCGGACCGCCCCGAGCGACGCTCCACCTCCGTCGACGCCGGGCGCTGATGGGCGCCGGGCACGGCCACCGGCTCCACTACCACGGACACAGCCGGGTCCACCGGGCCCCGGCGCACCTCAAGCTCGTCGCGCTGCTCGGCTTCGTGCTGCTCGCGGTCGCGGTCCCGCCCGGGTGGTGGGCGGCGTACCCGGTGCTGCTCGCGGTGCTGCTCGGCGTCGTCCTGCTCGCCCGGGTGCCGCTGGGCTACCTGGCGCGGCGGATGTGGATCGAGGTCCCGTTCCTGGTCTTCGCGGTGCTGCTGCCGTTCGTGGCCACCGGGCCCCGGGTCGAGATCGGCTTCCTGTCGGTCTCCGAGCCCGGCCTGGTCGCCGCCGGTGGCCTCGCGGCCAAGGGCACCCTCGGCGTGCTGGCCTCGCTGACCATGGCGGCCACCACCGAGCCGGCCGACGTGCTGCGCGGGCTGCGTCGGCTGCGGATGCCGGACCTGCTGGTCCAGATCATGTCGTTCATGCTGCGCTACCTCGACGTCGTCACCGCCGACCTCGCCCGGATGACCACCTCGATGCGCTCCCGCGGCTGCGACCCGCGCTCGCCGCGGCACTGGCCCACGCTGGCGCGCTCCATGGGAGCCTTGTTCATCCGCTCCTACGAGCGCGGAGAGCGGGTCCACCTGGCCATGCTCAGCCGCGGCTACGACGGCGAGCTGCCCCGATGACCGACCCGAGGAGACGACCCGCGTGACCACGCCCGCGGTCCCAGAGGAGCCGAGGGACGAGGCATCTCGAAGGGTGCTGGACGTCCGGGGGCTCGCCTTCGCCTACCCCGACGGGCACCAGGCCCTGTTCGGGGTCGACCTGCACGTCCACCAGGGCGAGCGGGTCGCGCTGCTCGGGCCCAACGGTGCGGGCAAGACCAC
>JBBSKO010000258.1:0-3443 GCA_038256225.1 Propionibacteriales bacterium
GACCACCACGAGCAGCGAGGGCAGCCGGGGCAGCGAGGCCGGGTCGGAGGAGGCGGTGCGGGCGACCTCGAGGTCGTGCCGGGAGGCGAAGGGCCCCGTGGCGCGGAGCACCTCCTGACGTCGCTGGAGCTCCCCGGCCAGCGCGGCGCCCATCCGCTCGACGAGCACCGCCTCGTCGGCGAGGTTGGTGATCAGGGCCGACGTGTGGGGCAGCCCCGCCAGTCCTGTGAACGTCGCACCGCCCTTGTAGTCGACCAGCACGAGGTTGAGGTCGCCCGGGGAGTGCGTGGCGGCCAGGCCGATCACGAGGGTGCGCAGCAGCTCGGACTTGCCGGACCCGGTGGCCCCCACCACGAGGCCGTGCGGACCGCTGCCGCCGTGCGCGGCCTCCTTGAGGTCGAGGTGGACCGGACGCCCCAGCGGGTCGGTCCCGACCGCCACCCGCAACCGGTCGGGCGCGGCACGGGGCTGCCAGGGGTCTGCTGGAGGGGCGGGCACCGGCAGGCCCAGCGCGGCGAGCACCGGGTCGGGGGCGCCGGGGTCGACGGCAGGACCCGGCGGCCCTGGCCCGTACGGCGCGAGCCGGCGCGCCGCGGCCTCGGCCGAGGCCGGCCCGCACCGGTCCGCCTGCCCCCGTACCTCCGCGGCGTGCGGACCGACGTGCCGGTCGGGCGACCGGTCCGTGGCGAGGAGGATCCGGTCGTGCGGCCACCCCGGGTCCTGCTCCAGCGGGAGGACCACGGTGACCCCGGGGACCGGCGCCGGTGGTGCACCGGGCGGTGCCGCGAGGTCCAGCACCACCAGCGCCTGGGGGTCGTGCGGGCCGGCGCCGCGCGCCTCTGCGGCACGCGCGAGGTCCGCCGCGGGGTCGTCCGAGGCGGCGAGGACGAGCGGGACCGGCCCGGTCGCGTCGCGGGCCCCGGGGTCCGCGGCGTGCGGGAGCCACTTGACCCACTCCCACGCGGCGAGCCGTCGGGGGTCTGCGAGGACCACCACGCGCAGCCGCTCCGGCGGCAGGGCGTGGGCGGCCGAGACCAGCAGGGCGGTCACCACCGAGGTGGCGTCGGCACCGACCACGCAGAGCCGCGGGGTCGCGACCAGGTCCAGCAGCAGCGGCACCGCGGGCACGTCGCGGTGGGCCGCGAGCAGGCGCCGCAGGGCGTCGCCCGCGACGGGGTCGACGTCACCCTCCGGCTCGGGAGGGGTGACCGGTACGAGGTCGGGCTCGCCGCGCCCGCACCCCCAGCGCACCAGGAGCGGGTCACCGGGACCGGAGGCGCTCCATCCGGACGGACGACCTCCGCCCGAGCCGGTCCGCCCCGCGAGCCGGACCGCCACCTGGCCCGGGTGGGGATGGGTGGTGCCGGACCGGTGCCGCTGACGGGCCACCGCGTCCTGCAGCAGCCCACGCACCTGGGCCAGGTGGCGCAGGTACGCGGTGCGCGCGCCACGTCGCTGGTGGTCCCGCTGGGCGCGCTGCCGGTCGACCTGGACCGCGACGAACCCCAGCGTGGTGAGCACGAACATCCCGCCCGCGACCATCCGCAGCAGGCCGGACCCGCCGACGGCCGTGGAGCTGACCAGCACCACCGAGCCGACGCTGCCCAGCATCGGCAACGCGTTCATGGCCACGCCGGCGGCGCCGTCGGCCGGGGCGACCAGCGGCGGGGGACGCGGTACGACCTGCTCCTGCTCGGTGCTCGTCACGGGGCCCCCTCCACGGGACCTGCCGTCCCGTCGGGCCGTGAGCGTAGGACCGGTGCCCGGTCCTGTGCCGGCTTCCTCCACAGGCCCTGGGGACAACCCCGGATCGGGTTTGGGACGGCCCCCGGTGGGTATCCCGACAGTGGGTGCGGCACCGGCCCCGCCCACCGACCACGCACGGCGCCCCGCGCCGGGAGGAGCAGACATGTCCGTCGCAGGAGAGATGAGCCAGGGCGAGGGCACCCTCGCCGCCGCAGCCGAGCGGGTCGGTGCGTGCCGCGCCGACTTCGACCGGATGAGCGCCCAGCTCACCGACCAGCTCACCGCCCTCCAGGGCCAGTGGCTCGGCCGGGGGGCCGGGGCCTTCGTCGCGCTGCACCAGACCTGGACCGACCGCCAGCGCGTGGTGGTCTCCGCCCTCGACCGCTTCGACGCCTCGCTGCGGGTCACCCAGCGCGACGTCGTCGGCGCCGACGAGCAGCAGGGCTCGACCTACGCCGCGATGGCCGGCCGGCTCGGCGGCTGAGCCGGCCCGCCACCGGCCCACGACCGGCCCACGCACACGACAGGAGCAGCAGATGACCCTCGGAGACGGCACCATCCGCGTCAACCACGCGGCGCTGGACCAGGCGGCCGCCGACCTCGGCCGGCAGGTCCGCCAGATCGACGCCCGGCTCGACCAGCTGGAGAGCGAGCTGGCCCCGTTGCGGGCCGGCTGGACCGGCGAGGCCCGCGAGTCCTACGACACCGCCAAGCGGCAGTGGGACGCAGCGATGCTCGACATGCGCACCGTGCTCGACGAGGCCGGGCGCGCGGTGTCGCAGTCCAACGCCGAGTACGCCGCCCGCGACCGTGCCGGAGCGGCCCGGTTCGACGGCGGCCGCTGAGGTGCGCCCCGACCCCCTGCGGGTGACCGTGCTCGTCGGGGGTCGGCGCACCGACGTCGCGGTCCCGGCCGGGCTCCCGGTGGCCGAGCTCCTGCCGGAGCTGGTGGGACGCCACCCCGACGTCGCCACCCCGGACACCACCCGGCACCTCGTCCTGCCCGGCGGGCGACCGCTGGACCCGGAGATGACGCTGCAGGACCAGGGGGTCCGCCCGGGAGCCGTGCTCGTCCTCACCTCCACGGCGCCACCGCCCCCGGCGCCGGACGACCCGGCGGAGGCGCTCGGGGCCGAGGTCGCCCGCGCCGCGCCCTGGACGGGCCGTCATCGCGACGCCGTGCGCTCGGTGGCCGCGGTCGTGCTCGGGCTGGGTGCGGCGGCCGGGGTCCTGGGTCACCCGGATCCCGCGGCGGGCGGTGCGGTCGGGACGGTCGGGGCGCTGACGCTGCTGGTCCTCGCGGCCTGGGCGTCACGCTCGGGGCGGGCCGGAGCGGAGGCGACCGCCGTGCTGGCCGTGCTGCTGGCCTGCCTGCTCGCCGCGGCAGCCGCCGCCGCCGTCGCCGGTGCGTCTGTCCCGGCGCGGTCCTGGCTGGTGCCGGCGGGCCCGCCGGTCGGTGCAGCCGTCGTGGTCACGGCGCTGGCGGGTGCCGCCGCCCTGACCCGGCGCCGCGGCCTGCTGGTGGCCGCCGTCCTGCCCGGTGCGACCCTGACCGCCCTCGGGCTGCTGGCCCGCGGCCCCGCGCCCCCCGAGGCCCTGCTCGCCGGGGCGGTCGTCGGGCTCGTCCTGCTCGGTGGCGCCGTGCCCGCAGCCGCGCTCGCCGCGGTCGGGCGGGGTGGTGACCCGCTGGTGGACCC
>JBBSKO010000259.1:0-3438 GCA_038256225.1 Propionibacteriales bacterium
CCGGTGAAGCGGGGCGCGCGCTTCTCTCTGAAGGCGGCCACGCCCTCCTTGCCGTCGCCGATCGAGGCGTGGAACATCGCCAGGGAGTCCGACAGGTGCGCCTCGAGCGGGTCGGCGGCCGCGCTGTTGCGGTACATCAGCTGCTTGGCCAGGCCCAGCGCCACGGGGGAGCGGTCCACGACGAAGGAGCGGGCCAGCTCCTGGGCGGCGCCGAGCAGGTCCTCGGGGTCGTGCACCGAGCGGAGCAGGCGGCCGTCGAGGGCCTGCTGCGCGGTGAGCACGTCGGCTGAGTAGACCCACTCCAGGGCCTGGCTGATGCCGACGATGCGGGGCAGGAACCAGCTCGACGCGGCCTCGGGCACGATGCCCAGGCGGCCGAAGACGAAGCCGATCCGGGCCTTCGTCGAGGCCAGGCGCAGGTCCATCGCCAGCGTCATGGTGGCGCCGATCCCGACGGCGGCGCCGTTGATCGCCGCGATCACCGGCTTGGGCAGGGCGTGGATCGCCAGCGTCACCTTGCCGCCGGTGTCGCGCACGCCGTCCTGGTACGGCTCGTCGGTCAGGTGGGCGCGCAGCCCCTCGGGGGTCGGGTCGACCGACTCGTCGAGACCGAAGACGTTGCCCTCGGCCGACAGGTCCATCCCGGCGCAGAACGCCCGGCCGGCCCCGGTGACCACGACGGCGCGGACGGCGTCGTCGTGCGCGTCGACGGTGAAGAAGTGCAGCAGCTCCCGGGCCATGGTGACGGTGAACGCGTTCATCGCGTCCGGCCGGTCGAGCGTCAGGGTGGCGACCCCGTCGTCGTCGACGGTGACGGCGAGGGTCTCGTAGGGCGTGGTCGGGCTGGTCACTGGAGTCCTCCGGTCGGGCTGCAGAGCTCGGGGGTGATGCTCTCGGTGTCGTCCTCGATGATCGCGGTGAACATCTGCGGCGCCCGCTCGGGGTCCCAGTCGACGTCCAGGTTGGCGATCGGGACGCCGCAGGTCAGGCCGTCGTCGCCGTTGACGTTGGTCATCGCGCTGGCCCACATCGCCGCGCGGACCGGGCCCATGCCCTCGCCGACCGCGACGGCGTCGGCGCCGGCGTTGTTCAGCCGCCAGTAGCGCCACGGGTTGACCACGGTCCACGGGGAGACCGCCTCGGCTCCGATCGCGGAGATCACCTCCCGCTGGCGGCGGGCCCGGTCGATGTCGCCGAGCGCCGAGACCTTGCGGGAGCGGGCGTACCCGAGCGCGGTCGCGCCGTCGGCCTCCTGGCAGCCCTTCCTCACGTCCAGCTTGGCCAGCGGGTCGCGCATCGCCTCGCGGGGACAGATCTCCACCCCGCCGACGGCGTCGACCACGTCGACGAACCCGCCGAAGCCGATCTCGACGTACTCGTCGACCCGGATCCCGGTCTCGTTCTCGATGGTCTGCGTCAGCAGCGGGGCGCCGCCGAAGGCGAAGGCGGCGTTGATCTTCGTGGTGCCGTAGCCGGGCACCTCCACCACGGAGTCGCGGGGGATCGACATCAGCAGGTTCGGGCCCGAGCCGGTGTGCAGCAGCAGGATCGTGTCGGTGCGCTGACCGGCGGCGTCGCCGGTGCCCAGCGCCTTCCGCTCCTCCTCGCTGAGGTCGCCGCGCGAGTCGCTGCCGACCAGGAGGTAGGTCGTGCCGGGCTGGTCGTCGGGGCGGTCCCCGGCGGGGGTGAAAGGCACCTCCTCGACCTGCGACCACGCGTAGATCGGGACCCCGATCAGGAAGACCAGCCACGCGACCAGCAGCAGCAGCAGGTGGCGCGGGCGGGGGCGCCAGCGCCGTCCGGAGCGCGAGGGGCGGGACGAGGACGGTCCGGAAGGCGGGGGAACGGGCCGGACCGGGCCGGGCTCCGGGCGCCGCGGGGGCTGGTACGGGCGCTGCTGCGTCCCCATCACCTGCGTGCGCTCGTCGTCGCCGGGCGGCGGTGGTGGCTGCTGCCGCGGCCCCCGTGCGGGCTGGCGGGGCTGCTGGCGGGGCTGCTGGGGGATGGCGCGGGTGGCGTCGGGGTCGCTAGGGGGCTGGTCCCCGTAGATCCACCCGAAGTCGGCCCCGTCGTCGGAGCCACCACGGGAGCCTCCGGGGGGCGGGCGCTCAGGCATGGCCGCGACGCTACCGTGCCGCACCGCGTGCGGGCGTCCGTCGGCGCGGGTGCGCGGCGCCCGGCGCGTCGGGACGGCTGGGACGGAAGGGACTGGTGATACTGACCGACGTGCTGTCTTCCCCCAGTGCGACCCGACGTCCGAACGACCCCGCCCGACCCATCGGCTCGCCTCCCGTCCCGCGCTCCACCGCCGCCGAGCGGGCCCAGCGCGTCCGTTTCCGCCGCGCCCTGTCCCTGATGGCGATGACACTGGTGGTGCCGGGCTCGGCCCAGCTGCTGGCCGGCAACCGTCGTCTCGGCCTCGCGGCCTTCCGGACCTGGCTGGTGCTCGTCGCGCTGACGGTGGCCGTGCTGGTCTCGGTCGCGGTCGACCGGGACCTGGGCTTCACGATGCTGACCGACCCGGCCCTGCTCGGCGTCGTGCGCCTGGTGCTGATGGCGCTGGCGGTGTTCTGGGCCGTGCTGTTCATGGACGCCTGGCGGCTGGGGCAGCCGCTGACCCTGGCGATGGGCCACCGCCGCGCGGTGGTCGCGGTCAACGGCGTGCTGTGCTTCGCGGTCGCCGGCACGCTGCTCACCGGCGCGCACCTGATGGGGGTGCAGAAGGACTTCATCAGCACCATGTCCGGCGACGGGATCGTCACCGGCGCCACCGACGGTCGCTACAACGTGCTGCTGATGGGCGGCGACTCCGGCGCCGGGCGGGTCGGGCTGCGGCCGGACTCGATGACGGTCGCCTCCGTCGACGCCGAGACCGGGAGGACGGTCCTGGTCTCGCTGCCGCGCAACATGGAGGGCTTCCCCTTCCGCGAGGGCAGCGTGATGGACGAGGAGTTCCCCGACGGCTTCGACGAGGACTATCTCAACGGCGTCTCCACCTGGGCCGAGGACCGCCCCGAGCTGTTCGGGACGTCCGACCA
Organism: Propionibacteriales bacterium; assembly: GCA_038256225.1. Lineage (GTDB taxonomy): Bacteria > Actinomycetota > Actinomycetes > Propionibacteriales > Nocardioidaceae > Nocardioides. Next base: position 3,039 of record JBBSKO010000259.1, read on the forward strand.
GCCCGGCATCGACGCCACCGTGATGGCCGTCGAGGGCATCACCGGCCTGGACGTCAACTACTGGGCCATGGTCAACCTCGAGGGGTTCAAGGAGCTCGTCGACGCGGTCGGCGGGGTGACCCTGAACGTCCGCCAGCCGATCCCGGTCGGGGGCCTCGGCGACGACGTGGTGCGCTACATCCCCACCGGCACCCGCGAGCTCGACGGCATGGACACCCTCTGGTACGCCCGCGCCCGCGACGGCTCCGACGACTACTCCCGGATGGCGCGCCAGAAGTGCGTGATGGCCGCGATGGTCTCCCAGCTCAGCCCGCAGACGGTCGTGCGCAACTTCTCCGCCATCGCCGACGCCTCGGCCGAGCTGGTCCAGACCGACCTCCCGGCCTCGGAGCTGGACACC
>JBBSKO010000260.1:0-3400 GCA_038256225.1 Propionibacteriales bacterium
CGGGACGTCCAGGTCGGCCAGCGCCTCGGTGGCGTCCTCGTGCAGCACCACGGCCAGGTCGGCGGCCGCGACGAGCTCGACGACCCGCTCGGTGCGGGCGAGGTCGTCGACCTCGGGGTGCCAGGGGCGGCGGGCCTGCTTGGCGGCCTCACGGGCGGTGGCGCGCCAGCGGGCCAGCGACTTCACGGCGCGCTCGCCCCGCCAGACGGCGACGCTGCGCTCCGCGGCCCACGGCACGACCCGCGCGGCACCGACCTCGGTGAGCACCTCGACGGCCAGCTCGCCCCGGTCGCCCTTCGGCAGCGCCTGGACCACGACCAGCTCCGGGTCGGGCCGGGGCAGGTCCGCACGCTCCAGGACTGCCCCGGCGAAGGTCCGCTTGCCGGTCTCGGTCACCTTGAACACCACCCGGGCCCCGGCCCCGTCGGTGAGGACTACCTGCTCGCCGACCCGCAGCCGGCGTACGGCGACCGCGTGGTGGGCCTCGTCGCCCTCGACCGTCACGGTGGCGCCCACCCCGAGGCCGACCAGGGTGGGCACCAGGTGCACCGGGAGGCTCACCGCGCCGCGTCCTAGTGGTTGAAGGCGTCGCGGAGCCGGCCGAAGACCGACGACTGCCGGGGCTTGACCTGGCCGTCGGGGCGCTGCTCGCCGCGGATCGCGGCCAGCTCCTCGAGCAGCTCGGTCTGCCGGGCGTCCAACCGGGTGGGGGTCTCCACGCTGATGCTGACGACCAGGTCGCCCCGCCCGCCCCGCAGGCCGGGCACGCCGCGCCCGCGCAGGACCTGCTCGAGGCCCGACTGGGTGCCCGGCCTGATCTCCAGGTCGTGCGAGGTGGACAGCTCGGGGTCCACCAGCGGGCCCTCCTCCTCCGGGCGGTCGACGACGTCGGCCTCCAGGGTGGGCAGGGTGAGCGTGGTGCCGAGCGCAGCGGCCGCCATCGGCACCGTGACCACGCAGTGCAGGTCGTCGCCGTGGCGGGTGAAGACCGGGTGCGCGGCGACGTTGATCTCGACGTAGAGGTCGCCGGGCGGGCCACCGCCGGGACCGATCTCGCCCTGCTCGGTCAGCTGCACCCGGGTGCCGGTGTCGACCCCGGGCGGGATCTTGACCGTCAACGAGCGACGCGAGCGGACCCGGCCGTCGCCGGCGCAGGTCCGGCAGGGCTCCGGGATGATCGAGCCGAACCCGCGGCAGGCCGGGCACGGACGCAGCGTGCGCACCTCGCCGAGGAACGACCGCTGCACCTGGGCCACCTCGCCGGCACCACGGCAGGTCTCGCACGCCACCGGCTGCGTGCCGGGCGCGGCACCCGCCCCGTCGCAGGTCGTACACAGCACCGCGGTGTCGACCTTAAGCTCCCGGGTGACGCCGAAGGCGGCCTCGGCGAGGCTGATCTCGAGCCGGATCAGGGCGTCCTGGCCGCGCCGGCTGCGGGGACGCGGCCCACGGCCACCACCGCCGCCGCCACCACCCTGGCCGCCGAAGAAGGCGTCCATGATGTCGGTGAAGGAGAAGCCCGCACCCTGGCCGAAGCCGCCGGCACCTGCGCCGCCGAAGGGGTCGCCGCCGCGGTCGTAGGCCGACCGCTTCTGAGGGTCCGAGAGCACCTCGTAGGCCGCCGAGACCTCCTTGAAGCGGTCCTGCGTCGCCGGGTCCGGGTTCACGTCCGGGTGGAGCTGACGCGCGAGGCGGCGGTAGGCCTTCTTGATGGTGTCGCTGTCGGCGTCGCGCTCGACGCCGAGCATCGCGTAGAGGTCCTGGCTCACGCTGGGATCATCGTCCTTCGGTCCGTGGGGGCTGGGGGCTGGGGGCAGGTCAGGGTGTACGGGCGCGGCCGGGCGGCCGCACCGCGGCGGGGCCGGTCAGGCCTCGTCGAGGATGCGGGTGACGTAGCGGGCCACGGCGCGGACCGCGGCCATGGTGCCGGGGTAGTCCATCCGGGTCGGTCCGACGACGCCGAGCGTGGCGAGGGCGTCGTCGCGCGGGCCGTACCCGGTCGCGACGACGCTGGTCGAGGCCAGCTGCTCGTACGGGCCCTCGCGGCCGATCCGCACGGTGACCGCGCCGTCGGCGCCGGCCTCCCCGAGCAGCTTGAGCAGCACGACGTGCTCCTCCAGCGCCTCGAGCAGCGGGCGGACCGCCGAGTCGGGGCTGTCGACGTGCCGGGCCAGGTTGGCGGCACCACCCACCGCGACCCGCTCGTCGGAGCGGTGGTCGCTCATCGCCTCGAGCAGGGCCTCGACCACCGGGCTGCTCGCCGCGCTGGTGGCCCGGGTCGCGTCGTCGGGGCCGGCGACCGCGGGGTCCTCGGCCGGACCGGGGGGCGGGCCGGCGAGGTCACGGAGCGCGTCGGCCGCAGCGGAGATCAGCTCGCCGACCGCGGCCCGGTTGACCCGGCGGCGGAGGTCGGCGAGGTCCTCGTCGCCCATCGGCTCAGCGACCTCGACCACCCGCTGCTCGACGCGACCGGTGGACAGGATCAGCACCACCAGCAGCCGGGTCGGTACGAGCGCGACCAGCTCGACGTGGCGCACGGTGGAGCGGGACAGCACGGGGTACTGCACGACGGCCACCTGCCGGGTCAGCTGCGAGAGCAGCCGCACCGAGCGGCCTACGACGTCGTCGAGGTCGACAGCACCGTCGAGGAAGGTCGCGATCGCCCGCTTCTCGGCCGCGGTCATCGGCTTGACGGTCGTCAACCGGTCGACGAAGAGCCGGTAGCCCTTGTCGGTGGGCACCCGACCGGCGCTGGTGTGGGGCTGGGCGATGTAGCCCTCGTCCTCCAGCACGGCCATGTCGTTGCGGACCGTGGCGGGTGAGACACCGAGGCGGTGCCGCTCGACGAGCGCCTTGGAGCCGACGGGCTCCTCCGTGGACACGTAGTCCTCGACGATGGCGCGCAGCACAGCCAGCCTGCGTTCCTCCTGCATCCCGGTCCTCCTCCCGCCTCTGGCACTCCCCGTTCGTGAGTGCCAATCCTAGCGCGTGGGACCCGATCCGCCGCCTCCGCGGGCCCGGGCCCGGAGCCGGTCCGTCCCGGGGTGGGCCGTGCCGTCCTAGGGTGGGCCCGTGCCGTTCACCGAGGTCGCCGACCGCGTCTGGGTCGCCCCGCAGCCGTGGTGCGACGTCAATGTCTCCGTCGTCGGCGGCGCCGCCGGCCTCGTCGTGGTCGACACCTCCGGCTCGACCGCCGCCGCGGGTCCGGTCGCCGAGGCCGTGGCCGGGCTGCCCGGCGAGGTCGTGGCGGTGGTGACGACGCACTGGCACTTCGACCACGCCTTCGGCGTCGCGGCGTTCCGCGACCGGTGGCCCGGGGTGCCGGTGCACGCCCACGAGGCCGCGGCCGACGAGCTGGCCCGCTGGGGTGACGACACCCGCCGCCGGATGGCCGCCGACC
>JBBSKO010000261.1:0-3357 GCA_038256225.1 Propionibacteriales bacterium
ACCGCGCCGGCACGGTGCACGATGGCGAGCGTGTCGTACTGCCGGGGGCGCAGGCTGACGAAGCCGGCGTCCGGCGCCAGTCGGGGGAGCAGCTGGTCGACCGCGCCGCGCGGGATGATGGTGTCCGCCAGGCCCCGACCGGCGAGCTCGACGGCGGTCTCGACGTCCTCGACCTCGATCCGGGTGGTCGGGTTGCGCCCGGTCTCGTGCAGCATCTGGCGGAGCACGATCCGGGTGGAGTCCTCCGCGCGCCAGGTCGTCTCGGGCATCACCAGGGAGGCCCGGGCCAGCCGCTGGGCGGTGACCGGGCTGGTGAGCCGCTCGGGGTCGGCGCTGACGTAGACCAGCTCGTCACGCGCGACCGGGGTGACCGTCATGCCCTCGCCGGTCAGTCCGGGCACCGCGATCATCGCGGCCTCGATCCGACCGCGGCGCAGGTCCTCGAAGACGTCGGAGGAGTTCTGGCCGACCAGCTCGACGCGCACCCCCGGGTGTCGCTCGAGGACGTCGGCGACCAGGTCCGCCCCGGCGTAGAGGCGGGCGGTGCCGAACATCCCGAACCGGATCGTCCCGGTCTGCAGGGTGCGGGCGCGCTGGACCGCGCGGCGCGCCTCCTCGACCGCGGCCAGCACCTGCTCGGCGTGGGGGCGCAGCGTGTCCGCCACCGTGGTCGCCACGACACCCCGCCCGACCCGACGGAACAGCTGCACCCCGAGCGTCTTCTCCAGGGCTCGGACCTGCTCGGACACCGACGGCTGGGCGTAACCGAGCTCGTCGGCGGCGGCCGTCAGGGAGCCGTGCTCGTAGGTGGCGAGGAAGCAGGTGAGCTGATGCAAAGAGAGCACTCTCACATCATAGGAGATCCCTGGGGCTCCTGAAGGAAAGCAAGGCTGGTCCTGGAGGTTGAATACCGTCACACTAGGGGTGTTCCCGATCCACCATCGAGGAGGTCCTCCCATGTTCACCCGCCGTTGCAGCACCTGCGAGCGCCGTCAGCTCGTCTTCCCCAGCCAGCTCGCCGGCATCACCACCACCGCCCGCGGCGTCGAGGTCTCCTACCGCTGCTGGTGCGGCGACGTGCAGTCCTTCGAGACCGCGCACGTCGACCAGGTCATGCCCCGCATCGCGGCCTGACCCATCTGCGGCTGCCCGTCAGGGCAGCAGCCGGGCGCCCAGGCGCAGCGCCGGTCGGGCGACCCGTCGTACGACAGGCCCGGCCACCCGCGCCGCCAGCGGCACCGGGGTCCGGCCCCGCGAGGTGACCTGGTCGCCGATCCGGAGCGCGCCGCCGTCCCGCACCTCGGCGTAGACACCCAGGAACCGGCCGGCCTCGCGCGCGACCGCGCGGCTGATCCCGCGGTCCTCGGCGACCCCGTCGGCCTGGGCGTGCCTGGGCACGACGCAGCCGACGGTCGGCATCGTGACCGACGCCCGGGCGTCCCCGAGCGCGAGGTCGTGGTTGACCCACGCCCGCTCCGGGAACCCCTCCCGGGTGCCGGCCGCTTCCAGCAGCACGGTCGGACGGAAGCGCCGGACGTCGGCGTCGACCCCCGCCGCCGCGAGCGTGCTCAGGCTGGTCGTGGTCAGCAGGTGCAGCGCGGCCACGTCGGCGAACGTGCCCGGCGGCGTGCTCCACACCGCCAGCCGCGCCAGGGTGCGGGCGTCGAGGAAGGTCGGGTCGGGCAGCGGCTCGTCCGGGTCCAGCCCGAGCTCGGCGCGGATCGCCGCAGAGGTCCGCAGCCCGCCCCGGTGGGCGCTCCGGTCGGTGAGCGGTGGGAGCGGCTCGAGGCGGCTCGGTCGGCCCAGGACCTCGGCGAGCGCATCGTGGATCCGGGGGTCGTCGGTGCCGACCTCGGCGCCGTCGGGGAGCGTGATCACGACCGGCCAGGGTCGACCGGGCCCGACGTCGGCCGTGGGCTCGCCCACGAAGCGGGCGCGGCAGGTCAGCAGCGCCGGGAGCCGCCGCGCGGTCGCCACCCGCCCGTCCTCCAGGTCGCGCACCGCCCACAACCGGTCGCCCACGACGCCGCGCGGGCCGAGGCGTACCTCGTCGACGGGCCCGCCACCCATCGACTTGACCGGGTAGCGCCACAGGCCGACGACGCGCGCCGTGGGACCGCTCATGGTCCCAGCGTGCCCTGTCGGGTTGCTTCGCGCGTAGCGATCATCCTGGACCAGGCGGCTGCGTGCCCCTGACCTGCGACGACGCGGCTGCAACAGGAGCTGGTCGACCGTTCTCTACGCAGGACGACCACGCCTCAGCGGTTGAGCCACCAGATCGAGGCGTTCAGTGCGGTCGCGAAGCAGACCCAGGCGAGGTAGGGGACCATCAGCCAGGCCGCCGGGCGGCTGCGGGGGAGGAAGAGCGTGACGGTGACGACGATCGCGACCAGCAGCACCACGATCTCGACCAGCGCGACGCCGTAGAGGCCGGCGCCGAAGAACAGCGGTGTCCAGGCGGCGTTCAGCACCAGCTGCACCGCCCAGGCGGTGGTGGCGCGGCCCCACCCGACGCGGCGCCAGACCAGCCAGCCGGCCACCGCGATCATCACGTAGAGCACCGTCCACACCGGCCCGAAGACCGAGGCCGGGGGCGCGAAGGACGGTTGGTCGAGGCGGGCGTACTCCGAACCGGCCGATCCGGCCGCGAGCCCGCCGAGTCCCGCGGCCACCGCGACGGCGGCCAGGAACGCGAGCAGGGCGAGTAGGGAGCGGGGGCTGGCCGGGCGGGGCGCGGTGCGCGGTGCGGAGGTCGACGGGCTCACCGGTCGATGGTCCCCGACGGCGGTTTCGCGGCGCGCGGCGGGCGTCTGTATGCTCCGGGCGTTGCTCGTCACGGTGCCCCGCGGTGCTGGTGGACCTGCACGCCGCCTTAGCTCAGTCGGTAGAGCGTCTCACTCGTAATGAGAAGGTCGTCGGTTCGATTCCGACAGGCGGCTCCATTGCACCACCGTGTTGACCTGCAGGAACTCGCCCCGGTGGGGATCTCACATCGGCGTGGTTCCCACGTCCTGGCCCGCTGGGTACCCCCGAGGTACCCCCAGCGTCTCGACCGATGCCTCGGGGGTCTCGGGGCGGGTCGGGCGGGGTCGGTTGAGACGCTCCAGCCCGGCGCGGTCCGTGCCGGTGCCGAGGAACTGCAGGTAGCGGTTGGTGATGGCGATCGACTCGTGGCCCAGCCAGGTTTGGACCGTGCCGGGGTCGACGCCGCGGTTCAGCCACAGGCAGGCCGCGGTGTGGCGCAGGTCGTGCACCCGCCGGCCCTGACCGGTGCTGGTCCACCGCACGGCGCGCAGCACGGCGGTGCGGTGCAGCTGCGATCCGGACGCCGTGGTCAGCAGCAACGCATCCGCAGCC
>JBBSKO010000262.1:0-3357 GCA_038256225.1 Propionibacteriales bacterium
CATGAAGAACCTGATCGAGCGGTCGTCGGAGACCTCGGCGGTGAGCTGCCAGGCGTCGAGGGAGGTGCCACCGCGGTCCGACCCGCCGATCCGGGTGACGTCGGTGCCGAGGTCGTCCGAGCAGGTGTCGAGCCGGTCGCGTACGCGCTCCACGAAACCCTGCGCCTGCGCGGGCGGCAGGCTGCCCAGGGTCTCGGTGAGGCCGAACTCGGTCGGCAGGTCGGCCTCGGGCAGCAGGAACGTGCGGGTGCTGCTGCGCTGCCAGGCGGCACCGTCGAAGGTGCCCGAGAACGAGGAGCTGTCGCAGCTGGTCGCGGCGGTGTTGGTCCGCGCCGGCACCGGGTCGGTGCCCACCCAGGGCTGGTCGACGCGGGAGACCGGCGGGAGGTCGATCTCCGAGATCATCGCCGGCGCCCGGCGGGGCGCCGGGGGTGCGACGTCGGCCACGCGCGGCGTACGGGCGCAGGGACCGGCGCCGCGCACCTCGCAGACCCCGTCCACGGCGGCGGCCTGCAGCCCGGCGGCGGCCGCCGCCGGCGTGCGCTTCCCGGCGCTGGTCACCGAGGTCGCGGTCAGCACCGAGCCGGTGCGCGCGACCTGCACCACGCTGGTGGTCACCGGCGCCTCCCAGTCGCGCAGCACCAGCTGGACGGCGTCGTCCCCGACCCCCTCGACGGCCCGGCTGGCGACCAGCTGGGTGCGGGGCTCGACGTCGGTGCAGGCGCCGACCCAGCCGGTCAGCGTGCGCACGGCGCGGCGCGCGGCGGCGGGGGAGGAGGAGACCTCGGTGAGCTGCACGGCGGTGGGGCGTACGGGCGCGCCCCGCTGCGCGGCGCGGAACTCGCGCACCAGCGCGGCCTCCCCGTGGGGGTCGACGTAGCGCTCGACCTGGCAGGGCAGCACCAGGCCGTTGCCCTCGCTGTTGTCACTGGTCGAGGCCACCGTCCAGCCGGCGCCCGGGACGGCCCGCGCGACCTGGGGAGCGGCGAGCAGGGTGCTGCGGGGGAGGAGCTCCGCGGGCTCCCCGCCCGAGTCCTCGGGGACGACGTCGGCGTCCGTGCCGCCCTCGTCGGCGACGCCGACGCCGACGCCCTCGACGGCCTGGGCCAGGGTCGGGCGCAGGCCCGAGGGGTCGGAGACGAAGAGCCCGCTGAGCACGAGGGCGGCCACGACGCCGACCACCCCGACCACGGTGTGGGTCCGGCGGCGTGCCACGCCCGTGCGACGCACGAGGGAGCCCCGGGGCCAGGTGGTCTGCCCGGTCACCGCGGTCAGCGGCTCCAGCGCCGCGTTGACGCCGGCGGCCGGGATCCCGCGGGCGAGCACGAACGCGGCCGTCGCCTGCTGCAGCTGCTGCTCGGCGGCCGGCACGGTCAGGCCGACCTCCCGGGCGAGGTCGGGCATCGAGACCGACGCGAGGTGGGCGAGCACGAGCACGCGCCGCTGCTGGGCGCCGAGGGTCGCCAGGGCGTCCAGCGTCGAGCGAGTGGTCGCGTCGACGTCCTTGTCGCGGTGCCAGGGCCGGGCGCCGTGGCGACGCTGCGCCTTGCCCCAGGCGATCTCGCGTACCGAGGCCTCGCGGTCGACCGAGCGCGCCACCCGGTGCCAGTGGTGCCAGGCGGCGACGAACGCGTCCCGCACCGCGCCCCGGGAGACCGCCCGGTCCCCGGTCAGGGCATAGGTCTGCACCAGCAGGCGCTCGCGCACCTCCCGGTAGAAGGCGTCGAAGTCAGCGGGATCCGTCATGGCCGTGCCACGTTACGTGGCCGGCGACCGGGGTTTCCAGCCACGGGCGCCCGCGGGCGGCGTGAGGCTGGCCACCACCGGGTGCGGCGTGCCTGCGCCGAGCGGCCCGCCGGGCGGGTGACGATGGTCCGACCATGACCTCGCTGCTGCCGACCCCGGTCCGACCCGGCCGCCCCGCGACGGGCGCCCCCCGCCCGGGCCGCCCGCTGGTCGCCGTCGCCGCCCTCGGCGGGCTGGCCGCCGCACTGGCGCCGCTGGTGGTCTGCCTCGGGATCGGCGTGGTGGGCTGGTTCGCCAGCGACGCCGGCGCGCACGGCACGCCCCGCGACGGGCTCCGGGTCGGCGCCCTGGGCTGGCTGGCCGCCCACGGCTCCGGCGTGCGCGTCGACGGCGTCGCGGTCACCGCGCTCCCGCTCGGCCTCACGCTGCTCTGCGCGCTCGTGACCTGGCGGTTCGCGCTGCGCGTGGGGGAGGCGCTCGCGGGGCACGGACCGGACGCCGACCGGATCGACGACGGCGAGCGCGACTGGACGGTCGGCACGGCGGTCGCGGTGCTGACCGCGTCGTACGCCGTGGTGCTCACCGTGGCCCACACCCTCGCCACGACGTCGGCCACCGCGCCGTCCCTGCCTGCCGCCGTGCGCTGGACGCTCGTGCTGGGGCTCGTCGTGGTCCTGCCGGCGGTGGCGGTCGGCTCGGGCCGGGCAGCGATCTGGCTGGCGGCGCTCCCGGGCGTCGTGCGGGAGGTCGCCGACCTGGCCCGCCGGATGGTGGTGGCGTGGTCGCTGGCCGCCCTCGCCCTGCTCGTGGTGGCCCTGCTGGTCGACCTCGGCACCGCCGCCAACGTGCTGGCCCAGCTGCACACGTCGGTCGGCGAGGCGCTGCTGCTCTGCGCGCTGTGCCTGCTGCTGCTGCCCAACGCGGTGCTCTGCGCCGGGGCCTACCTGCTCGGGCCCGGGTTCGCGGTCGGCGCCGGCACCGCGGTCTCCCCGACCGTCGTCGTCCTGGGTCCGGTGCCGATGGTGCCGCTGCTCGCCGCGCTGCCCGACAGCGGGGACGTCCCCGTGTGGACCCCGTGGCTGGTGGCCGTGCCGGTGCTGGTCGCCGCGCTGGTCGCCGGCCGCCACCTGCGCCGTCACCCGGCCGAGCGCTGGGACGCGGCCGCCGTCCGCGGTGCCGGTGGCGGGGTGCTGGCCGGGGTGGTCCTCGGGCTGCTCGCCGCGCTCGCCGGGGGAGCGGTCGGCCCCGGTCGGATGCAGCAGGTCGGTCCGGTCGCGCTCGAGGTGCTCGTCCACGCGGTCACCGCGCTCGGGGTGGGCGGGCTGGTCGGGGCCCTCGTCGTCCACGCCTGGTCCCGACGCTCCCGGCGCGACGACGCCGAGCCCGCGGTCTAGAGTTCGGCGCGTGCCGCCCCCCGTCCGCCTGGTCGTCCTCGTCTCGGGCAGCGGGACCAACCTGCAGGCCCTCCTCGACGCGTGCGCCGACCCGGCGTACGGCGCCGTGGTGGTCGCCGTCGGCGCGGACCGCGACGGCATCGAGGGCCTGGCGCGGGCCGAGCGTGCCGGGCTGCCGACCTTCGTGCACCGGGTCCGCGACCACGCCACCCGCGAG
>JBBSKO010000263.1:0-3310 GCA_038256225.1 Propionibacteriales bacterium
CGCCGCCCCGCTGCTGGGGCCGCTGTTCAGCAGCGACGCCCAGGTGCACGAACGCCTCGTCCCGGTGCTGCTGGTCGCCGCGCTGGCCCAGCCGCTGGCCGGGGTCGTGTTCGTCCTCGACGGCGTCCTGATCGGCGCCGGTGACGGGGCCTACCTCGCCCGGGCCGGCACCCTGGTGCTGCTCGCGCACGTCCCCGTGGTGCTCCTCGTGGCGGGCGCCGGCGGCGGCGGCCTGGTCGGGGTGTGGGTGGTGTTCTCGTTCGTCTTCATGGGTGCCCGCGGCCTGGCCCTGGTGCACCGTGAGCGCGGCGACACCTGGCTGGTCACCGGCGCGGGCCGCTGACCGGGCCGCTGACCGGGCCGCTGACCGCGTACCCGCCGTGCCAGCATGAGCGCGTGCAGCCGCTGCTGGTCGCCGCGCTCGGGCTCCTCCTGGTCTCGCTCCGGGTGGACACCGGCGGGTTCGACGCCACCCCCGACCCGCTCGGCTGGGCGTTGGTGCTGCTCGGCGTCGCCCGGCTCCCGCGGGGCCTGCCGCACCGCACCGCCGTGCTCGCCCTGGCCGCGCTCGCCGGGCTGACCTCGCTGGCGCTGGTGCTGCCCGGGACGACCTCCGACCTGGCTGCGGACCCCGCCCTGGCCTGGGCGGCGTCGCTGCCGGCCCTCGCCGCCACCGGCACCCTGCTGCACGCCCTGACCACGGTGTCGCGGGACGCGGGCGACCCCGCCGCGGCCGGCTGGCTCGGCTCGCTGCGCACCCTCACCGTCGCGGTGGCCGCGCTGCCCGCCGTGGTCCTGGGCGCCGGCGTCGGCGCGCTCGCGGGGCCCACCGCCGGCCTGGCCCAGCTCGCCGCGATCGGGACCGTGGCGGTCCTCCTGGTCTACGCCGGACGGCCCTGGGCGCGACGGGGTGCGACGCCGGACCGGACCACCCCGGCCTGAGCACGACGACGGCCGCCCCCCGGAGGGGACGGCCGTCGTGGCGGTGCAGGTCGTGCAGGTGGTGCGGGTGGCTCGGTCAGGCGGGGACGACGTTGAGCGTCACCGTGGCCGAGACCTCCTCGTGGAGGCGCACACCGACGGTGTGGTGGCCCAGCGACTTGATCGGGTTGCCGAGCACGATCGTGCGCTTGTCGATCTTCTCGCCGGACGCGGCGCCGATCGCCGAGGCGATGTCACCGGTGGTGACGGCGCCGAAGAGACGGCCCCCGGCACCGGCGCGGACCGGCAGGTCGACGGTCGAACCCTCGAGCGAGGCCTTGACCTCGACCGCGTGGTCGCGGTCGCGCACGGCGCGGGCGCCACGGGCGGCCTTGATGGACTCGACGGTCTTCTCGCCGCCACGGGTCCAGACCAGGGCCTCGCCGCGCGGGACGAGGTAGTTGCGGCCGTAGCCGGGCTTGACGTCCACGACGTCCCCGGGGGCACCGAGGCCGTCGACCTCCTGGGTGAGGATGAGCTTCATGTCGTCAGTCCTCTCAGCGACCGGTCGCGGTGTACGGCAGCAGGGCGACCTCGCGGGCGTTCTTCACGGCCGTGGCGACGTCGCGCTGGTGCTGGACACAGTTGCCCGTGACCCGACGCGCGCGGATCTTGCCGCGGTCGGAGATGAACTTGCGGAGCAGGGCGGCGTCCTTGTAGTCGACACCGGTCGCCTTCTCCTTGCAGAACTGGCAAACCTTCTTCTTCGGCTTGCGGACCACTGGCTTGGCCATTGTGGGGCTCTCCTTCGATGAGCCCGGTCCGTCGTGGTGGCACGGACCGGAATGGTGGATGTGTGCTGGATCAGAAGGGGGGCTCTTCCGAGCCGACGCCCGGAGCCCCCCAGGGGTCGGCCTGCTGGCCACCGGCGGGGCGCTGCTGGCCACCCTGCGCAGGAGTGGCCCACGGGTCGTCCCCGCCGTACGAGCCGCCGCCGCCGGAACCGCCCTGGCTGCCCTGGTTGCCCTGGTTGCCCTGGCCCCCCTGACCGCCGCCGGAGCCGCCCTGAGGGGCGCCCCCGCCGTAGCCACCGCCACCCTGGCCGTTGCCGCCGGAGCGGCTGGCCCGGGCGACCTTGGCCGTGGCGTACTTCAGCGACGGCCCGACCTCCTCGACCTCGAGCTCGACGACGGTGCGCTTCTCGCCCTCACGCGTCTCGTAGGAGCGCTGCTTGAGCCGCCCCTGCACGACGACGCGCATCCCCTTCTGCAGGGACTCGGCGACGTTCTCCGCGGCCTGACGCCACACCGAGCAGGAGAGGAACAGGCCTTCGCCGTCCTTCCACTCGTTGGTGTTCTTGTCGAAGGTGCGCGGCGTCGACGCGATCCGGAAGTTCGCCACGGCCGCCCCGGAGGGCGTGAAGCGAAGCTCGGGGTCGTCGACGAGGTTGCCGACGACGGTGATGACGGTCTCGCCTGCCATGGGTCTCTCCTGGGTCGAGGTGGTGCGGTGTCCGGTGCGGTGTCCGCCGATCGTGCCGTGCCTCGCCGACAGCCGTCACCGGCTGTCCACAGGCAGGGCTGCGATCAGTGGGCGTCGGGCCGGAGGACCTTGGTACGCAGGATCGACTCGTTCAGGGTGAGCTGGCGGTCGAACTCCTTGACCGTGGCCGGCTCGGCCTGCAGCGTGACGACGGCGTAGATGCCCTCGGCGTTCTTCTTGACCTCGTAGGCCAGGCGCCGACGGCCCCAGACGTCGAGGTTGTCGATCGTGCCGCCGTCCTTGCGGATGACGTTGAGGTACTTGTCGAGGGACGGCTCGATGGTCCGCTCGTCGAGACTGGGGTCAAGGATGACCATGACTTCGTATGCACGCAAGGCTGTCTCCACCTCCTGTGGGCTAGGGCGGCCACGGAATCTCCGTGGCAGGAGGGCCTGTGCTCCTCGGGGCGCGGACCCGGTCGGCGGGTCCGGCTGGTCGCAAGGACAGGACAAGGTACCAGCGGGGCGCCGACGGGGGTGAATCATGGTCCCCCGCACGCCGGGCCACGGTCTAGCATCCGCGGGTGCCCCCCGCCGAGCCCCGCCGTCCTGCCCGTCCCGCCCGCTCGCCTCGCGACAGCGCGCCCGAGGACGGCGACGTCGCCCTGGTCCTCGACGCGGGCGGGGCCCGCTCGGCCTACCAGGTCGGCGTGCTGGAGGTCCTGCTGCCGGAGCTGGAGCGTCGGGGCGTGCACCCGACCCTCCATCTCGGCACCAGCGCCGGCGCCCTGCTGGCCGCGGCGCTGACCTCGACCGCGCACCTCGACGCCGAGGAGCAGGTCGAGCGCCTCGTGGCCACGTTGGGCCAGGCCACCAAGCGGCACGTGATCCGGCCCCTGTGGCAGCAG
>JBBSKO010000264.1:0-3254 GCA_038256225.1 Propionibacteriales bacterium
ACCTACATGGGCGAGCGGCCCGGCCTCTCGGTCCTGCTCGGGGTGGTCCTCGGTCTGATGATGGCCTTCGACATGGGCGGTCCGCTGAACAAGACCGCCTACGCCTTCGCCACCACCGGCCTGTCCGCTGCCGCGACCGCCACCGACGCCCCCGAGCTGCGGGTGATGGCCGCGGTGATGCTGGCCGGTATGGTCCCGCCGATCGCGCTGGCCCTGGCCACGGTCGTCCGTCCCCGCCTCTTCTCGGCCCCCGAGAAGGAGAGCGGCAAGGCCGGCTGGCTGCTCGGCGCCTCGTTCATCACCGAGGGCGCCATCCCGTTCGCCGCGGCCGACCCGCTGCGGGTCATCCCCTCGATCATGGTCGGCAGCGCCGTCACCGGCGGGCTGTCGCAGCTCTTCGGCGTCAGCCTGCGCGCCCCGCACGGCGGCATCTTCGTGCTCTTCGCCGTCGACGGCGTGCTCGGCTTCATCATCGCGCTGGCCGCCGGCGTGGCCGTGGCCGCCGCGATGGTCGTGCTGCTGAAGTCCACCGCCAAGGTCAAGGACGCCGACGTGCTGGTCGCGGCGTGACCGGGGCCATAGGTTCGCACCCGTAGGTTCTGCACCACGTCCCCACCACCCGTACCGCCTGATCCGTGAAGGAGCTCCCATGCCCAGCAAGTCCGTCACCGTCGGCTCCGCCGTCGGCCTGCACGCCCGCCCCGCCGCCCTGATCTCGGAGGCGGCCGGCGACCTGGACTCGGACGTCTTCCTCGGCCTGCCCGGCGGCACCCCCGTCGACGCGGCGTCTGCGCTGATGATCATGACCCTGGGCGCCGGCAACGGCGACACGGTCGAGGTCTCCGGCGACGACCAGGGCGACGTCGACGCGATCGCCGCGCTGGTCGAGAAGGACCTCGACGCCTGAGGTCGTCCGACCCGCACGACCGGCACCACCCCGTACGCCCCGCAGCCCCTGCCTCCGCCCCGGCGGGTCAGGGGCTGCGGCGCGTGCGCAGGGTGAGGTAGACCGCGCGCATCCCGACCGCGGTGCGCAGCTCGCTGACCACCGAGGCGAAGAAGTGCTCGCGGTAGGTCTCGTCGGTGACCGTCGACACCGTCAGGTAGAGCGAGGAGAACGCGGCCAGGAACAGCGAGACCTGGAACAGCGGCACCGAGACGTTGCTCAGGCCCGGCAGCTGGCGCAGGTCCGCCGGGTCGAGCCCGGTCCACGCCAGCTGGACCTCCTCGGTCATCGCCAGGGTGCCGAAGAGCAGGAAGAACAACAGGACGGTGCCGGCCAGCAGCAGCACCTGCACGGCCTGGATGACCAGGAGCACGATCACCAGGTTCCAGCGCTCGAAGCCCTCGACCTGCGCGTGCGCCACGGCCTCCTCGCCGCGCCCCTCCTCCAGCACCTCCTCGCACGCCTCCTCCAGCGGCGTGCCGGCGCACGCCCGGCGCAGGAAGTCGGCGTCGACGGCGTCGTCGACGAGGTCGACCTCCTCGGGCAGACGCACCAGCAGGAACCCCAGGGCCAGCCCCACGAAGAGCAGCACGACCAGCCACAGGGTGCCGGTGGTGAGCGAGGCGGACAGCTGCCAGACCTCGGCGTTGATGAAGAGGAAGGTGACGAAGACCAGCAGCAGCGGCAGGGCGCGGGTCATCATCGGCAGCAGCGCCCGCAGGCTGCCGAAGGTGCGGCCCAGCGCCCAGGTCACGATCGGCCCGGCGCGCAGCACCGTCAGCGCGTACGCCGTCGCGCCCGTCGCACCCAGCGAGAGCAGGACCGCCGGGGCGGTGCTGACCTGCCCGGTCGCCCAGGCCAGCAGCCCGGCGGCGGCCGCCGAGACGAGCAGGACCAGCACCGCCAGCGGGACGAGCCGTCGCGGTCGCAGCCCGTCCCGGACGCGGCCGCGCACCTCGGGGACGAAGTAGGTCAGGCCGTGGGCGAGGAACCAGGCGTCCGCCGCGGCCAGGACGTCCGGGACGGGGCGTCGGGAGCGGCGACGCGGGGCCGCGGCCATGTCAGCCGTCGAGCAGGACGCGGGCCTGCTCGACGTCCTCGGACATCTGGACCAGCAGCTCGTCGACCGAGTCGAAGGCGGCCATCCCGCGCAGGTGGTGGCTGAGGTCGACCTCCACCTCCACGCCGTAGAGGGACAGGTCGGTCCGGCCGATCACGTACGCCTCGACCCGCCGGGTGCGCACCCCGGCGAAGGTCGGGTTGGTGCCGATGGAGACCGCGACGGGGAAGCCGGCCGGGTCGTCCGAGGCGGAGGTGCCCGGCGGGCCGTCGAGGACGCGCATCCGGCCGGCGTACACGCCGTCGGCGGCGACCGCGACGTCCGGCGCCACCTCGATGTTGGCCGTCGGGTAGCCGAGCTCGCGGCCCCGCTGGTCGCCACGCACGACGGGGCCGCGCACGGCCGGGGGCCGACCGAGCGCCTCGGTGGCGCCGGCGACGTCGCCGGCGGCCAGGCAGGTCCGGACGTAGGTCGAGGACCAGACCTGGGGTCCGCCGTCGAGCACGACGCCCTCGGCGGTGAAGCGGCGGGCCTCGGGCTGCTCCTGCCCGAGCGCGACGAGCGCCGCGGTGTCACCGGCGGCGCGGGAGCCGAAGCGGAAGTTCGCGCCGACCACGACCGCGCGGGCGTGCAGCCGCTCGACCAGGACACGGCGCACGAACTCCTCGGGCGTCCAGGCCGCCATCGCGCGGTCGAAGGGCAGGGCCAGGACCTCGTCGACGCCGATCGCGTGCAGCAGCTCGGCCCGCCACGGCACGGGGGTCAGCACGGACGGGGCGTGGTCGGGGCGCAGCACCGCCATCGGGTGCGGGTCGAAGGTCACCGCGACCAGCGGCAGCGCCTCGCGGTCGGCCACCGCGCGGGACCGCGCCACCACGGCCCGGTGGCCGCGGTGCACCCCGTCGAAGTTGCCGATGGTGACCGCGGTCGGCCCGAGGTCGTCGGGGATCTCGTCGAGGGTGCGCCACACGCCGCCCAGGGTAGTGGCCGTCTCAGACGAGGACGGCCACCGGGCGGGCCCGGCCCTCGCGCGGCTCGTAGAGCGCCAGCAGCCCCCCGGCGCCGTCGAGCAGCGCGGTCAGGCCGTCGAGCTCGACGTCCAGCGGTCGGCCCACACGCACGTCGCGCTCCGCGTCCTCCCCCAGCTCGAGCACCGGGAAGGCCAGCCGCGCGGCGTCGCCGGGGGCCAGGACGTCGTAGGCCTCCGCGAGGTCCTCGAGCGTGCGGGCCTCCGTGAGCCCGAACGGC
>JBBSKO010000265.1:0-3247 GCA_038256225.1 Propionibacteriales bacterium
GCACCGCCGCGGCGAAGGGGACGTAGAAGGTCAGTCCCTGCCCGGGAGCGGCGAGGTCGAAGACCAGGCTGGTGATGCCCAGCGTCGCGCCCAGCGAGAGCAGGCTGGTGGCCAGGAGGGCGATCGAGGCGACCAGGGCGCGCAGGAACAGCAGCAGCATCAGCAGGTTCGCGACCAGCGCGGTGAGCGCGATCCGGAGCAGGTCGGCCTCGGTCTGCTCGACCAGGTACGCCGCGGTGGCGCTGTCGCCGGCCAGCGCGACGCTGGTCCCGGCCAGCCCGGCCTCCCGCAGCATGCCGGGCAGGGCGGCCTGCACCAGGTTGGTGGTGGCCACGGCGTCGGCGCCGAGCGGGTCGCTGTCGAGGATCACCAGGAAGCGGGCGGCGTCGCCGTCCTCGGAGAGCAGCAGCAGCCGCTCGACCGGCCCCGGCTGGGATCCCGGGCCGAGCACGCCGGCGACCCCGGGCAGCCCGGAGATGCTGGTGCCGAGCTCGCGCAGGGCGCCGCGCCGCCCGGCGACGCCGTCGCCCTCCACGACCAGCTCGGTGGGCGAGAGGATCCCCTCGGCGAACCCCTCCTGCGCCTGCACGGCAGTGGCCCGGATCTCGGAGTCGGGCGGCAGCGCCCCGATGAACGAGACGCCGAGGTCCAGGCGCAGCATCAGGCTCGCGGACAGGGCGAGCCCGGCCAGGCACGGCACCAGCACCAGCAGACCGGCCCGGCGCGAGGCGGTGGTGCGGTCGATCACCGTCGCGGGCCAGCGCGGGGTGCGGACCGTGGTGAAGGAGCGCCACCGCGCACCCACCGGGCCGAGCCGGCCGCTCAGCGCCCGGCGGCGCTCCTCGCCCGGGCGGTGCGAGGGCCAGAAGACGAGCCCGCCGAGGATCGCCATCAGGGCCGGGACGAGCGTGACCGCGACGACCAGCCCGACGGTCACGGTGAAGGCCAGCGCCGGCCCGAGCGCGCGGAAGAACGGCGACTCGGCGGCCATCAGCGTGGCCGTCCCGGCGGCCACGGCCAGGCCGGCGACCGCCACGATCGGGCCGGAGCGGCGCACGGACGCCGTGGTCGCGGCGACCGAGGCGGCGCGCACCTCGGCCCGGGTGCCCTGCCCGCGCAGCAGGGCCGGCTGCTGGTCGCGCAGCGAGGAGCAGAAGAAGATGACGTAGTCGGTGACCACGCCCAGCAGCAGCGCGATCACCACGGGCTCGAGCTCGTCGGGGCTGGCCAGGCCGAGCAGGTCCGAGAAGTACGCGGTCAGCCGCAGCGTCACCACGAAGGACACGCCGGCCGCCACCAGGGCGATCAGCGGCGCCACCAGCGAGCGGAACGCGACCCCGACGATCAGCACGATGGCCAGCAGCGTGATGGCCTCCACCCCGGGCAGGGCATCGGTGATGATGGCGCCCTGCTGCGTACGGGCCGGCGCCGACCCGGTCACCCCCACGACGTCGTCACGCTCGGTGAAGAACCGTTCGGCGTAGTCCTCCGCCGAACGGGTGCGCTGGCCCAGCGAGGCGTCGGCGCCGTAGAGCAGGTAGGTCAGCGACGTGGTGCCGGTCTCGCGGGCGCCCGGGAACAGCCCGAGGGTGTTGGTGACCGGGATCGCGCCCAGGAGCGGGTCGACGTCGCCGGCGCGGCCGCGGTCGACGGCCAGGGCGCGGACCACGGTGCGCGCCTGGGCGTACGGCGAGAGCCCCGCCGGGTCGCGCTGCACCACGACGGTCCGCGCGACCAGGGGGAAGCCGAACAGCTCGACCGAGCGCAGCTCGGCCTCGACGGCCGGGGTGTCGCCGGAGAGCAGGCCGGACAGACCCCCGCCGCCCGAGGCCTGGGCCGGGAGGAAGGCCAGGCAGGCGCCGACCGCGGCGAGCCAGGCCACGACGACCAGCCAGCGCCCGGTGACCAGGCCGCGCGCGAGCCCGCCGCTCAGGCCGCCGCCCGCGCCGGGGTTCACCGCCGTGCGGGGGCGGGCCGACGGATCCCGAGCCGGGCCAGCTCGGCGTCGGCGAGGACGCGGTGGGTGGCGCGGGCCTGCTCGGGGGTGCGGCCCGAGGACGCGTCGTCGGGGGAGGGGTCCAGGGTGGCGACGGTGTCGTAGGGCAGGGAGGCGCGGGCCCGGTCGGCGAGGTAGCGGTCGTAGCGCGGGTCGTCGGCGTGCTCGGCGAGGTGCCGGCGGATCCCGGCGACCTCCCGGCCGCGCCGCAGCCGCAGCGGGACGTAGAGCCCGGCGATCGGGGTGACAGGGATGCCCACGACGGCGATGCCGAGTACGACGCCGAGCTGGCGGAGCTGGCCCTTGACCTCGCCGCCGCGGGCGCTGATCTCCTCCGCGGTCTCGGTCACGTCGACGCCGATCTCGGCCGGGCGCTCCCCGACGAGGGGCACCGCGGACAGCGACTGCAGTCCCTCGCCGACGGAGACCAGGGAGCGGCCGGAGGAGGCCACGGTGTCGCCGACGTCGGCGGCCCGCCACAGCGTGACGCCGGTCCAGGCCCCGATGGCGATCCACAGCACCACCCAGGACAGGACGGCGGCGTCCATCAGCCGGAGGGTCCGGTGGTCCGCAGCTACCCGTATGGTCGTCGACACGGGCCCTGTCCTACCAGAGCCGACCGACACCCTTTCGCACCTCAGGGCCGACCCCCGGTCCGGGACCCGCCTCAGGAGACGCCATGACGAGCCCGACGAGCCCGACACCCCCGCCGACGACGACCATCGAGGTCGAGGAGTCCGGGTGGCAGCGGTGGGCGCTGCGGCTGCTCCCGGTGCTGACGTTCGTGGTCGGCCTCGGCCTCGGCGCGGTCGTCGTGCTGGCCGGGCAGCCCGCCGGTGAGGCGCCAGAGGCCTCCGGTGGGCCGTCCGCCACCCCGACCGGCGAGGCCGGCGGGGCCGGGGAGGACGGGGAGGCCACGGCCGACACGGTGGTGACCCTGCCGGGGGCCTGCGAGGACGCCGCGGAGACGCTGACCGAGGCCACGCGCCTGCTCGACGACGTGGCCACCGCGGTCCGCGACTTCCGCCCCGACGACCTGGTCGGGCTGCTCGACCGGCTCGAGGACCTCGACGCGCAGGTCCGTTCTCAGACCGCCGAGTGCAGCGGCGTCGACATCAGCGAGAGCGCCTCGCCGGAGCCCTCGCCGTCCGAGTGAGGCCTGGTGCGGTGTCGGTGGTGTCGGTGACCATGGGGCGATGACCCCCAACCGGCAGACTCCGACGCGGCAGGCCCCGACGCGGCCGGCCCCGA
>JBBSKO010000266.1:0-3233 GCA_038256225.1 Propionibacteriales bacterium
CGCGTGCTGCTCGACCGACTCGACCCGGCGCTGCTCGACCGGCACCCCGGCGGCGGCGACCCGCTCGGCAAGCGCCGTGTGCAGCGTCGTACGACGGACGCCCCGACCGGGTCCGGCGCGGAACCGGGCCACCGCCTCGTGGCGCGGGTCGAGGTAGCGGATGCCGTGCAGGTCGACCCCGGCCGGGTCGACGCCGAGCGCGGCGAGCCGGGCCAGGGCGCCGGGCATCAGGCCCTCGCCGCAGGCCTTGTCGACGGGTCCGGTACGGGGCTCGCGGACCACCACGTCGAGCCCTGCCGCCGCGGCATGCAGCGCGACGGCGAGGCCGACCGGTCCACCACCGGCGACGACGAGGTCACGCACGAGGACCTCCCGCGGTCGTACGACCGGCTCCCGTCTCCGGCGCGGGCAGCGTGGCCAGGGCCTCGTCCTCGACCCGTAGCCGGACCCGCAGCAGGGCGGCGTTGAGCACGGTGAAGACCAACGCGGTCACCCACGCGCCGTGCACGAGGGGCAGCGCCACGCCCTCGACGACGACGGCGACGTAGTTGGGGTGCGAGAAGAAGCGGTACGGCCCGCCGGTCACCGGCGCGAGCCCGGGCACCACGATCACGCGGGTGTTCCACCGGCGGCCCAGCGTGCTGATGCACCACCAGCGGAGAGCCTGGGCGGCGAGCACCAGCACCAGCATCGACCAGGCCAGGGCCCCGGGCACGTCCGGGCGGACCACGAACGCCTCGACCAGCATCGCGACCAGCAGCCCGGTGTGCAGCACGACCATGAACGGGTAGTGACCCTGCCCGGTCTCACGGCCGCCGCGCTCGGCGCTCCAGGCGGCGTTGCGCTTCGAGACGACCAGCTCGGCCAGGCGCTCGAGGGCGACCAGGACGACCAGGACGGTGAAGGCGGTCAGCGACGTCACCGGGCGTCCTCCGCGCGCAGCAGGACCAGCTCGGAGCAGAACCCGGGGCCCATCGCCATCAGCACGCCCAGGGACCCGGGGACCGGCGGCCGGTCGCGCAGGGTGTCCTCGAGGACGTGCAGCACCGAGGCCGATGACAGGTTGCCGACCCGGGCCAGGGAGTCCCAGGTCAGCTGGAGCGCCTCGCGGGGGACCTCCAGCGCGGCCTGGAGGGCCTCGATCACCTTCGGGCCACCGGGGTGGCAGACCCAGAAGCCGATGTCGTCGCGGGTGAGCCCGTGGTCGGCCAGGAAGCCGTCGACGTCGCCGCGCAGGTGGCGCTCGACGAGCGCCGGCACCTCGGCGTCGAGGACGATCCGCAGGCCACCGCCGGTGACGTCGAAGCCCATGGTCCGCTCGGTTCCCGGGTAGAGCCGGCTGCGGCTGTCGAGCACGCGGACGGGGGAGGCGTCCGGGGTGGTCCGGTGCGCGCCGGCGGCCACGACCGCGCTGGCGCCGTCGCCGAAGAGGCCGCTGGCCACGAGGTTCGGCACGGAGGTGTCGTCGCGCTGGACGGTCAGCGAGCAGAGCTCGACGGCCACCAGCACCGCGACGTGGTCGGGGTGGCCGAGGAGGTAGTCGTGCAGCCGGGCCACTCCGGCGGCCCCCGCGACGCAGCCCAGCCCCACCAGGGGCATCCGGCGCACGTCGGGCCGCATCCCGGTGACGGCGGCGATCCGCGCGTCGAGCGAGGGCACCGCGAGCCCGGTGACGGTGGCCGAGATGACGAGGTCGACGTCGCTGGGGGTCAGCCCGGCGTCCTTGAGGGCGTCCTCGACGGCGCGCGCGCCCAGGCGTACCGCCTCGGCGATGAAGGTGTCGTTGGCCTCGGTGAAGCCGTCGAGGGTGCCGTAGCGCTCGAGGGGCATCGCGAGGTGCCGGTGCTCGACGCCGGCGTTGGCGTGGAAGCGGCGCAGCACGCGTTCGTCGAGGCGGCCCTGGGCGATGACCTCGGAGAAGGCCTGCGTGATCTCGTCCTGCGGGTAGCGGTGCTCCGGCAGGGCGCCGCGGGCGGTGAGGATCTGCATGGTGGTCCGTTTCGTCGGGCGGTCTGGGGAGCAGCGTGTCAGGTAGCTGGTGTCAGGTGGTCGGTCGGACGAGCTGACGGGTGAGCTCGACGGCCAGCGAGCGGCCCAGGCGCGGGGTGATCCGTCCGCCGCCGAGGCCGATCTCGACGAGGTCGTCGAAGACCCGCTGGTCGCCGCGGGCGGCGCGGACGCCGGCGGCCACGACCCCCCGGCGCTGGGCGAGCGTGCCGGCGGTCCAGGTGTGGCGCAGGTGGCCGGCCAGGAGCCGGCGGACGTCGCGGCGGTAGCGGCGCCCGGCGGTCGTGGGCCGGCCGTCGACGACGGCCCCGGCGGCCGCCCGTCCGGCCAGGGACCCGGTCGCGACGGCGTAGTAGATGCCCTCACCGGTCATCGGGTTCACCAGGCCGGAGGCGTCGCCGGCCAGCAGGCAGCGGCCGTCGGGCTGCTGCCAGCGGAAGCCGGAGAGCGGGAGCGGGTGCCCGCGCCAGTCCGTGGCGCCGTCGACGAGGCCGGGCAGCAGGCCGTCGAGCGCGTCGAGCATCCGCGCGCGGGTGGGTCCGGGGCCGTCGTCGACCAGCTCGCCGTACCCGATGTTCGCCAGGCCGTCGCCGCGGTCGAAGGCCCAGGCGTACGACGGCTGCCGGCCCGGCCCCCAGCGGATGACCTGGCGGCCGGCGAGCCAGTCCGGGGTCGGGGTGTAGCCGCGCAGGGCGAGGGCGCGGCGGGGCGTCGTGAGGTGGTGGCGGCCGGTGAGGGCCGCGCGGACCCGGGAGTGGGCGCCGTCGGCGCCGAGCACGACCGCGCCGGTGACCTCGGCGTCACCGGTGTCGAGGACCACCCCGTCCTCGCGCACCTCGACCCGACGGACCCGGGACCGGCGCAGCTCGACGCCGCGGTCGACCGCGTGCTCGACCAGGCGCGCGTCGAACGCCCGCCGGGGCACCACGTGCACGTCGCGCGACATCCGGCCGTCGACCACCGTGTCGCCGGCGGCCAGCTCGAGGCGGCGCAGCGGCGCCCAGCCCTCGACCGCGTCCTGCATCCCGTGGGCGCGGAGCACGTCGACGGCCTGCGCGGCGATCCCGTCGCCGCAGCACTTGTCACGGGGGAAGTCGGCGCGGTCCAGCAGCAGCACCCGCAGGTCGGGCCGCTCCTCGAGCGCCGCCACCGCCGCGGTGGCGCCGGCCGGGCCCGCGCCGACGACGACGAGGTCGTACGTGCTGTCGGTTCCGCTGCCGGTCCCG
>JBBSKO010000267.1:0-3179 GCA_038256225.1 Propionibacteriales bacterium
GACCTCCTGCCGATCCTAGAGAAGGTCATGCAGTCGGGCAAGCCCCTGCTGATCCTCTCCGAGGACGTCGACGGCGAAGCGCTCACTACCCTGGTCGTGAAAAAGATCCGCGGCACGTTCAAGTCCGAGGCCGTCAAGGCCCCCGGCTTCGGCGACCGCCGCAAGGCCATGCTGCAGGACATCGCGATCCTCACCGGCGGCCAGGTCATCTCCGAGGAGGTCGGCCTCAAGCTCGAGTCGACCGGCCTCGAGCTGCTCGGCCAGGCCCGCAAGGTCGTCATCACCAAGGACGAGACCACCATCGTCGAGGGTGCCGGCGACCAGGACCAGATCGCCGGTCGGGTCAACCAGATCCGTGCCGAGATCGAGAACTCCGACTCCGACTACGACCGCGAGAAGCTGCAGGAGCGCCTGGCCAAGCTGGCCGGCGGTGTCGCGGTGATCAAGGTCGGCGCGGCCACCGAGGTCGAGCTCAAGGAGCGCAAGCACCGCATCGAGGACGCCGTGCGCAACGCCAAGGCGGCCGTCGAGGAGGGCATCGTCGCCGGTGGCGGCGTGGCGCTGGTCCAGGCTGCGGCCGAGGTCTTCGCCAAGCTCGAGCTCGAGGGCGACGAGGCGACCGGTGCCAACATCGTGCGCTACGCGACCGAGGCCCCGCTGAAGCAGATCGCGATCAACGCCGGCCTCGAGGGCGGCGTCGTGGCCGAGAAGGTGCGCAACCTGACCCCGGGTCGTGGCCTCAACGCCGCGACCGGTGAGTACGTCGACATGCTCGCCGAGGGCATCATCGACCCCGCCAAGGTCACCCGCTCCGCGCTGCAGAACGCCGCCTCCATCGCGGCGCTCTTCCTCACCACCGAGGCCGTCGTGGCCGACAAGCCGGAGAAGGCCGGGGCCATGCCCGACCCGTCCGGCGGCATGGGCGGCATGGACTTCTGAGCCTGTCCTGAGGAGGGCCGCCAGGCCCGTCCCGAAGGGTCCCGCCGCTGCGTGAGCAGGACCCGTACGACCTGCACCACCTGTACCACCCGCACCATCCGACGGCCCGTCCGAGCACTGCTCGGGCGGGCCGTCGTCACGCCGAGATGACGCTTCCGGACAGCCGAGATGACGCTCGCGGCGCGTCGGGATGACGATTCCGGCGAGTTGCCCCAGCCATGGGCGCCGAGGTCGACCAGGTACAGCGCGGCGGTCGCGAGCAGCAGCACCGCGTACGCCGGGCGCGCCCAGCGCGGACGGTCGGCGCTGGGCGCGCCGAGGTCGGGCCCGCCGGGCGTACGGGCGGGGGTCGGCGGACTGGCGGGGGGGACCGCCGGGAGCGGCGGACGCGTGTCGGTCGAGGTCATGGCGACCACGCTCGGCGGCGGCGCTGGCACGGACGTGTGGTCGTGCTGTGGCGACGCTGTGAAGACCGGGCGACGGTCGGCGGGGCGCGCCGGAATCGTCACCTCGTGGCGCCGCGAGCGTCATCTCGGCTGTCCGCGAGCGTCACCTCGGCGGGGCTGTGCCAGGGTGGCCGCGTGGCGGGCGGGGACGGGTTCGAGGCCCGGGTGGGGCCGCTGCTGGAGCCGCTGCGGCGGTTCCTGGCGCGGCGGACCGACCCCGACACCGCCGAGGACGTGCTGGCCGAGACCCTGCTGGTGCTGTGGCGCCGCCGCGACGAGCTGCCGGCGGGTGAGGGTGCGCTGCCGTGGGCGTACGCCGTCGCCCGCCTGTGCCTGGCCAACGCAGACCGGTCCGCGCGCCGGCGTCGACGCCTGGCCGCCCGGGTCGCGGCCGTCGACCCGCCCCCGAGCGCCACCGACCACGCCGGGCACCGCGATGACCCCGGTGACCCGCGTGCGGACCTGGTCGGACCCGCCCTGGCCGCGCTGCCGGCGACCGACGCCGAGGTGCTGCGGCTCTGGGCCTGGGAGGAGCTGGCCCCCCGGGAGATCGCCGTGGTGCTCGGGACCACGGCGAACGCCGTCTCCTCGCGGCTGGCCCGCGCCCGGACCCGCCTGGCGGCCGAGCTCGCGCGACAGGACGACGCGGGTGCCGGACATAGGCCCACGACGGGGGAGGACCGATGACCGACGACGACCTGCGGGCGCTGCTGCACGCCGCCGACCCGGCGCGCGCCCTGCCGCCCCTGACCGACACCGAGCGCACCCGTGCCCTGGAGGCCGCCATGACCGAGCACGACCCGCACCGCACCCCCGACGGGTACGCCACCCGGGAGGCCGGGACCCGCCACCGCCACCCGCTGACCTGGGTGGTCGCCGCGGCCGCCGTCCTGGTCGTCGCCGGCGTGGGGTGGGCGGGGGTGCGCGCGCTGGGTGGACCGGATGACGTCGCCGGGACCGAGGCCGGTGCTCCCACCAGCACGGCGCCGACGGCCGACCCGGACCCGACGACCGACGTGCCGGGCCCGACCGGCGAGGTGGTCCGGCTCACCGTCCCCGACACCGGGCTCGGCGCGCGCTGCATGGTGCCGGACGCGCGGGTCCTGCAGAACCAGGACCTGGCCTTCGAGGGCACCCTGACCGAGGCCACCGACGCGGGTCTCGCGTTCGAGGTCGGCACCTGGTTCCGCGGCGGCGAGGCCGCGACCGTCGAGGTCGACCCCGTCGACGACCGCCTCCAGCAGCTGCTGCTCGCCCCCGGGTTCACCGAGGGCGACACCTACCTGGTCTCCGCGTCGGGCGGCTCCGTCACGCTCTGCGGCTTCAGCGCCGAGGCCACCCCGCGCCTGCGCGCGCTCTACGACCAGGCGTTCTCCTGAGCACCCCGGGTGGTGCGGGCACGGCCGGGCTGCTGCTCGCCGCCGGGGCAGGCAGCCGGATGGGCCTGCCCAAGGCGCTGGTGCACGACCCCGACGGCCGGCCCTGGCTCGACCGCGCGGTCGCCGTGCTGCGGGACGGTGGCTGCGAGCGCGTCGTGGTCGTGCTCGGCGCGCGGGCCGAGGAGGCCCGCGCCCTGGTGCCCGCCGGGGCCGAGGTGGTCGTGGCCGACCGGTGGGCCGAGGGTCTCTCCGCCTCCCTGGCCGCCGGCCTCACCCACCTCGACCAGCCCGCCGACCAGCCCGCCGACCAGCCCGCCGACCCGCGACCCGACGCCGCGCTCGTGCTCCTGGTCGACCTGCCCGACCTCGTCCCCGCCGTCGTCTCCCGGCTGCTGCCCGCCGCGGCGCCCGGGGC
>JBBSKO010000268.1:0-3160 GCA_038256225.1 Propionibacteriales bacterium
CCGCCCGCGTTGGCGCGGGCCACGGCGTCGGCCTCGTCGTGGAAGCGGTAGAGCGCGATCACCGGACCGAAGGTCTCGTCGCCGAAGCAGGTCATCTCGGGCGTGACGCCCTCGAGGATGGTCGGCTCGAACATGTACGGCCCGAGGTCGGGGCGGTGCCGCCCGCCGGTCAGGACGGTGGCGCCCTTGGCCACGGCGTCGTCGACGTGCGCGACCACGGTCGCGAGCTGGTCGGCCGAGATCAGCGAGCCCATGTCGTTGCCCCAGTCCATCGAGGCGCCCAGCGTCATCGCCTGGGTGCGGGCCACGAAGCGCTCCACGAACCGGTCGTAGACCTGGTCGGAGACGAACATCCGCTCCATCGCCACGCACAGCTGGCCGGCGTTGGAGAAGGACGCACGCACCGCGCCCTCGGCGGCCTTCTCGAGGTCGGCGTCGCGCAGGACCAGCATCGGGTTCTTGCCGCCGAGCTCCAGCGAGCAGCCGATCAACCGCTCCGCGCAGCGCCGGGCGACCGTACGACCGGTGGCCGTCGAGCCGGTGAAGCAGACGTAGTCGGCGCGGTCGATGATCGCCGTGCCGACCTCGGACCCCCGACCCGCGACGACCTGCCACAGGTCCCGCGGGAAGCCGGCCTGCTCGAGCAGCTCGAGCCCGAGGAGCGCACTCAGCATGGTCTGGGCGTCCGGCTTGGACACGACCGCGTTGCCGGCCATCAGCGCCGGCAGACCGTCGCAGAGCGCCATCGTGAACGGGTAGTTCCACGGCGAGATGATCCCGACGACGCCCTTGGGCACCTGGTTGACCTCGACCCGGGTCAGCACGGGCACGACGCCGCTGGCCCGGCGCGGGCGCAGGTGCCGGCGGGCGGTGCGGGCGTAGTAGCGGGCGGTCAGCGCGACGTGCAGCGGCTCGTCGAAGGCGTGCTTGCGGGCCTTGCCGGACTCGCGGACGATCAGGTCGAGGATCTCCTCCTGGCGGTCCAGGATGAGGTCGTGCAGGCGCATCATCGCCTCGGACCGCTGCTCGAGCGGCGTGCGTGCCCACTGCTCCTGGGCCACCTTCGCCCGCCGGAACGCCTCGGTGACGTCCTCGTCGCTGGACTGCGGCACGTGCGCCAGCGGTGCGCCGTCCAGCGGCGAGTGGACCGCCGCCATACGCCCGCTCGTGGCGAGCACGCGTCGCGTGAGCGCCTCGGTGTAGTCGGGCTCGAGCGCGTAGGACGCGGTCGGGTCGTGCTCCGGGTCGTGCGGGCCGTCGACGGCGGGGTCACCAGGAGTCGCGGCGGGGTTCTGACCGTTCATGTACCGAGAGTATGCCGAGCTACGGGTCCGTATCTACCCCTCGGTAACCACGGTGGTCCTGGACACGTCGACTTCTTTTGTCAACCGGTCGGCGACGGCCTGTCCGCGACCGTCATCTCGAGGCGCCGCGAGCGTCATCTCGGCTGTCCGGGAGCGTCATCTCGGCTGTCCGGGAGGGTCATCTGGGCGGGAGCCGGACCGCGCCGACCAGCGTGGCCAGCCGCTCGGGAGCCAGGTCCTCCTCGACCACGCGCCGCACGGGACCGCTGTCGGGGGCGTGCAGGATCCGGCGGGCCGGGGCCGGGGCGGCGACGAAGCCGACGTGGTGCACCCGCCGCTCCGGGCGGGCGAAGAGGTAGAGGTCGCCGACCTGCACCGCGTCGAGGTCGACCGGCTCCAGGACGTCGCCCTGGTCGAAGGCGTCCCGGGGCACCCGCAGCCCGGCGGCCCGGGCCACCCGGTGGACCAGGCCGGAGCAGTCGATGCCGTCGGCGCTGAGCCCGCCCCAGAGGTAGGGCGTGTCGAGGTAGGTCGCCGCGGCCGCCACCAGCCCGGCCCCGTCGGCTCCTACGGGCCCCGGGTGCCCGTCGACCTCGTCGACGTCCGCGAGGTGGGCCGCGTGCACCCACCCGGGGTAGCCGGCCGGGTCGAGGGACGACGGCTGCCAGGGCGCGACCACCCGGGCCCAGTCGTCCAGGGTCTCGAGGACCTCGACCGGCTCGTCGGGCAGCAGCTGCGTCACCTGCTCCCCCTCGGAGTCGGGGGTGCGGCGGACCGGGCAGAGGGTGCGGGCGACCATCGGCATGGTCAGGATCCTGGCAGGGCCAGGCCCGTCACACCCAGCCCGGGGGCGTCGGGCAGGACCAGCACCGGACCCTCGTAGGCGGGCCCGCCGACGTACGGCGACGCGGCCGCCCACCAGGCCGCGTCGAGGTCGGCGCCCCACGTGGTGCCGACGGCCGCGACCAGCGACCCGGCGGCCCCGACGCCGAGGTGCGACTCCATCATCGAGCCGACCATCGTCCCGAGCCCGTGGCGCGCGGCCACCTCCAGCAGCTCGGCCGCCGGGGTCAGCCCGCCACACTTGGCGAGCTTGACGTTGACGGCGTCACAGGCGCCGAGGCGGACCAGGGAGACCAGGTCCTCGAGGTCGACCAGCGACTCGTCGGCCATCACCGGGGTGTCGACGTGGGTGCGCACGTGGGCCAGCCCGAGGTGGTCCCGGGCGGGCACGGGCTGCTCGACCAGGGTCACGCCGAGCCCGGCGTCCTCGAGCTCCCGCACGACGCGCACCGCGCTCAGGGCGTCCCAGCCCTGGTTGGCGTCGAGGCGGAGCTCGACCCCGTCCCCCACGGCCGCGCGGACGGCACGGACCCGGGCCACGTCGGTGGCGGCGTCCGTACCGACCTTGACCTTGAGCACGGTGAAGCCGTCGGCCACCCGGTCCCGGGCCGCGGCGGCCAGCGCCGCCGGCTCCCCCGCGGCCAGCGTCACGTCGGTCGGCACCCGCAGGCCCGGCACCCGCGGGCCCGGCACCCGCGGGTCCGGCGCGGGCGGCGTCCCGGTGCCGGGGTCGACGCCGAGCACGGCCGCGAGGTGGACGGCGAGGGGCACGCCGGCCCGACGCGCCGCGAGGTCGTGCAGCGCGGTGTCGACCGCCATCTTCGCGCCGGCATTGCCGACCGCGCAGCCGGCCAGCCGCGGCCAGGCCTCCCGCGGGTCGGTCGGCCCGCCGACCAGGGCGTCGCGGACCGGGCCCTCCACGCAGGCGGTGGTGCCGGCCAGGGAGTCGCCGGTGATCCGCCACGCCTGCGGGGCCTCGCCCCACCCGGTGACGCCGTCGTCGTCGGTCACCG
>JBBSKO010000269.1:0-3160 GCA_038256225.1 Propionibacteriales bacterium
AGCGGCGGGTAGAGGTAGACGTCGTAGGTGCGCTGGGCCTCGCCGCTGACCAGCAGCGGGCCGAGGCTGGCCAGGGCGGCCACGAACAGGCCCGTCCCGATCAGCACCCCGGCGTCGACGGGGGCGGCCTCGTCGAGCTCGTACCGGCCGCCGGCCAGGTAGCGGACCATCAGGGCCAGCCCGGCGACCATGCCGGCCGTGAACCCGCCGCCCGGCAGGTTGTGCCCGGCCAGCAGGAGGTAGATCGCGAACACCATGACGGTGTGGAAGACCAGGCGCGTGATGACCTCGAAGACGATCGAGCGTCGCTCGGGGCTGAGCGTGCGGGGCCCCGGCAGCCAGGCGCGGCGCCCGCTCTGCGAGGAGAGCTTCGTGACGTCGCGCGGGTAGGGGATGTCGCGCACGCGGCGGATGCCGGAGGTGCGGCTGTCGATGAAGATCAGGCTGGCCACGCCCGTCGCCGCGGCGACGAGGACCGCGATCTCGCCCATCGTGTCCCAGGCCCGGATGTCGACCAGGGTGATGTTGACGACGTTGCGGCCGTAGCCGAAGTCGTACGCCGCCTCGGCGAACGCCTCCGAGATCGGGCGCGCGGTGCGGGCGTTGGCCGAGACCAGCAGGAACCCCGAGACGGCCGTGCCGACGGCGACGCCGAGGGCCGCGCGCCACCAGCGCCGCACGCTCAGCGGGCGGTCGCTGAAGAAGGGGGGCAGCCGGCGCAGCACCAGCACGAAGACGACCAGGCTGACGGTCTCGACCAGCACCTGCGTCAGGGCCACGTCCGGTGCGCCGTGCAGCAGGAAGATCAGGCCCGCGCCGTACCCGGTGACCCCGGCGAGCGCGACGGCGCGCAGCCGGCGCCGGGACCGCGCGGCGGCGAAGGCGGCCAGCACCGTGACCAGGGCGACGATGCCCTGGGCGGGGGAGTCCCACAGGCGGACGCCCAGCGGGCCGCTCTCCGTGCCGCCGGTGAGCACCGCGACGGTGGCCGCGCCGGGCAGCGCCAGCACGACCAGCAGGATCACGGAGAGGTACGTCGGCACCGAGCCCCGCTGGAAGAGGCCGGTGGCCTCGACCGAGAACCGGTCCACCCGTCGCAGGGCCACCCGGTACGCCGCGTCGGCGGTGAAGCGGGTGCCGACCCGGGCGGCGAGCCGGCAGTACTGGTGCTGCAGCCGGAACAGCAGCAGGCCGAGCAGCAGGGCGGCCACCGAGAGCGCGAGTGGCAGCTCGAGGCCGTGCCACAGGGCGAGGTACTCGTCCTCCTCGCCGGCGGGGAGGAGGTCGGCGTACCCGTCGAGGACGTCGGTCAGCACGCCGCCGGCGAAGCCGAGCACGACGGTGAGGCCGGCCAGGACCACCGGGGCGAGCGCGAAGGGGGCCGGCACGGGGGTGACGCGGGTGGCGGCGACGCCGGGCTTGGCGGCGAAGGCGCCCCACCAGAAACGCAGCGTGTAGGCGGCGGTCAGGGCCGAGCCGAGGACCAGCCCGACCAGGACGGCCCACCCGGCGGCCGGGGGCAGGTCGCCCCGGGTGCCGTCGACGATCTCGAGCAGCGCGGCCCAGACGGTCTCCTTGCCGACGAAGCCCAGCAGGGGCGGCACCCCGGCCATCGACGCGCCGGCGACCGCGGCGGCGACCGCGACCACCGGCATCCGGCGCCCGACCCCGGACAGCTCGCGCAGGTCGCGGGTGCCGGTCTGGTGGTCGACGATGCCGACGACGAGGAACAGCGTGGCCTTGAACAGCGCGTGGGCCAGCAGCATCGTGAGGCCGGCGAGGGCCGCGGTGCGCGTGCCGATCCCCACCAGCACCATCAGGAAGCCCAGCTGGCTGACCGTCCCGTAGGCCAGCAGCAGCTTGAGGTCGAGCTGGCGCAGCGCCCGGGCGCCGCCCAGCAGCATCGTCGCCGTGCCGAGACCGAGCACCACGGGGTGCCAGCCGGGCGTGCCGGCGAACGCGGGGGCCAGCAGCGCGACCAGGTAGACGCCGGCCTTGACCATGGACGCGGCGTGCAGGTAGGCGCTGACCGGGGTCGGCGCGGCCATCGCCGCGGGCAGCCAGAAGTGGAACGGCACCTGGGCGGACTTGGTCAGCGCGCCGAGCAGGACCAGCATCAGGGCCACCGTGGTCGCGGTGCCGACGGGCGGGTCGGCCAGGATCTCGCTGATCCGGAAGGTGCCGGCCTGCTGGCCGAGCACCAGCATCCCGACCAGCATCGCCAGCCCGCCGAGCGTGGTCACCAGCAGCGCCTGCATGGCGGCCAGGCGCCCGGGTCGGTCGGTGGGCTTGAAGCCGATCAGCAGGTAGGAGAAGACCGTGGTCAGCTCCCAGAAGACGTAGAGCAGGAGCAGGTCGTCGGCCAGGACCAGGCCGAGCATGGTGCCGACGAACGCGGTGAAGGCCAGCCCGAAGCCGGCCAGCGACGCGGGCGGGGTGTCCTCGAAGTACCAGGTGCAGTAGGCCATCACCAGCACGCCGACGCCCGCGACCACGAGCACCATCACCCACTGCAGCAGGCCCATCCGCAGTGCGAGGTCGAGCCCGAGCGCCGGCACCCACGGGGTCACCGACACAGCAGAGCCGCCACCGGTCACGGTCCCGGTCCAGGTCAGCGCCCAGACGAACGTCGCCGCCGGCACCAGGGCCAGCACCAGGAACGCCCAGCGCCCCACGCGGCGGACCAGCGTGGGGGCCACGCACGCCGCGAGGGCGTGTGCGAGGACGACGGTGAGCACACTCGGCCTCTCGACGGCTGGGGAGGTCAGGGGCGAGCCCGGCTCGCGCCGCCAGCCTAGTGGAGCGGGTGTCGCCGTCCGGGCGGGCGGACGTGCGCGGACGTGCCCGCCACCTCCTAGGCTGCCCCCCATGCCGAGCCCCGCTGCCCACGTCTCCTGCGCGGTCGAGGACGGGGTCGCCCACGTCCGGCTCGCGCGGCCGGAGAAGCTGAACGCGCTAACCCTGCCGATCCTCGACGAGCTGGTCGCCACCGCGCGGCGCCTGCGCCGCGACCGGCACGTGCGCGCCGTGGTCCTCTCCGGCGAGGGCGACGCCTTCTGCGCCGGTCTCGACTTCGGCTCGGTGATGCGGGACCCGGTCGGCATCGCCCGGGCGTTCCTGCCGCGGCCCTGGCGCGGGACCAACACCTTCCAGGAGGCCT
>JBBSKO010000270.1:0-3159 GCA_038256225.1 Propionibacteriales bacterium
CGGACGGACCCCACCAGGGCGGGCGCTGCCGGGGCACGGCACGACCAGGCTGGCGCCGGCGGTCCGCCGTACGGTGGTCCCGTGGCCCGCGACCGC
The DNA here is from genome assembly GCA_038256225.1 of Propionibacteriales bacterium. GTDB lineage: Bacteria > Actinomycetota > Actinomycetes > Propionibacteriales > Nocardioidaceae > Nocardioides. The sequence goes on from JBBSKO010000270.1 coordinate 97, forward strand.
ACCGCCCTGGGGGAGTTCCTGCGCTCCCGCCGCGACCGGTTGACCCCGGCGCAGGCCGGCATCCAGGCCTTCCCGGGCGCCCGTCGGGTGCCCGGGCTGCGCAAGGAGGAGCTGGCGGTCCTGGCCGGCCTCAGCCCGGACCACTACAGCCGGCTCGAGCAGGGACGGCAGTCGACCGTCACCGACGACGTGGTCGACGCGCTGGCCCGCGCGCTGCGCCTCGACGAGACCGAGCGCACCCACCTGCGCGACCTGGCCGCGCCGGCCCCGCGCGGGACCCGTGGCTCGGTCGAGGCCCCGCAGCAGGCCGACCCCGGGCTGCTGCGGCTGATGAGCTCGCTCGACCACGTCCCGGTGCTGCTGCTGGGACGGCGTACGCAGGTGCTGGCCCGCAACCGGCTGCTGACCGTGGTGCTGGGCGACCCGATGGGACCGGGGTCGTCCTTCGCCCGGTGGCTCTTCCTCGACCCGGCGGCGCGCCTGCTGATCAGCAACTGGGAGCACTTCGCGTCCGCGGCCGTCGGGGCCCTGCGCCTGGAGGTGGGTCGGCGACCGGAGGACCGGCGCCTGACCGCCCTGGTCGGCGAGCTCCGCGGGGCGAGCGAGGAGGTGGCCGGGTGGTGGGACGACCACGGCGTCCGCGACCACACCTCGGTGGACAAGCTGCTGGCGCACCCGGTCGGCGGCCCGTTGCGGTTCGGGATCGAGGCGGTCAGCACCCCGCACGACCCCGACCAGCGGCTGGTGGTCTACACCGTGGAGCCGGGCTCGGCGACCGCGCGGGTGCTGCCGATGCTGCAGGGCTGGGCCGGGGACCCCGCCGAGGGCGTCACGCCCGGTCGAGCAGGGTGGTGAGGGCGCGGACGACCCCGTCCTCGGTGTTGGCCGGGGCCCGGTGCCGGGCGCGCTCGAGGACGGCGGGGTGGGCGTTGTCCATCGCGAAGGACAGCCCGGCCTCGTCGAGCATCTCGAGGTCGTTGAGGTAGTCGCCGAACGCGGCCGTCTGCGCGGCGGTCACCCCGAGCGCCTCCTGCAGCCGCCGCACCGCGACGCCCTTGTGCACCGCGGCGTGCATCACGTCGACCCAGTGCGCGCCCGAGACGACCACCTGGTGGTCGGGTCGCAGCGGGGCCAGGGCCGGCTCCACCTGCTCGGTCGGGTCGCCGAAGGCGAACACGGCGACCTTGACCGCCGTGTCGTCGACGGCGAGCAGGTCGTCGACCTCGGTCAGGCTGGCGTAGTACGGGTCGACGTGGTCGGTGAAGGCCCGGTCGTGGCGCTCGACGTAGGCCGTGCGGCGCCCGCAGACGACGACGCCGAGGTCCGTGCCGGCCCCCGCGAGCGCCCGCATCCGCCGGACGACGTCGGTCACCAGGGCGGCCGGCAGGGTCGCTGCGCTGATCTCCTCGCCGTCGCGCACGACGTAGCCGCCGTTCTCGGCGATGAACACCATGCCGTCGGCCGCGCGGGCGAACATCGCGGCCAGGGTCGCGTACTGCCGCCCGCTCGCGGGCGCGAAGACCACGCCGGCCTCCCGCATCCGTTCCAGCAGCGGCCACAGGCCGTCCGGCACCTGCCCTGCCCCGTCGAGGAGCGTGCCGTCCATGTCGACGACCGCGAGGCGGAGGTCGGGACGCTCGGGCAGCGGTGCGTGGCTCACCCGGTCAGGATCCCAGGCGGGTCGGGCGGCCCGCCCACCAGGTTGCTCGTACCCCGACAGGCACATGTCGGTCTCGGTCCCGGCCCCAGGCGGCTGACCTGCGACGACGCGAGACCTTCCCGAGTTGCGTCGACTTTCGCCTGTCCGCCTACGTCGCAACCCGTCGGGTGAGGCGGGCCACCTACGGTTCCGGCATGGCGCACTACGACCTCGTGATCATCGGCACCGGCTCGGGCAACACCATCCTTGACGACCGCTTCGAGGGTTGGACGGTCGCGATCGTCGAGGAGGGCCCGTACGGCGGGACCTGCCTGAACCGGGGGTGCATCCCCTCGAAGATGTACGTCATCCCGGCCACCATCGCCCACGACGCGGCCGAGGAGGGCCCGCGCCTGGGTCTGCGGACGTCGTACGACGGCGCCGACTGGCGCGCGATGCGGGACCGCATCTTCGGGCGGGTCGACCCGATCGCCCGCGACGGGCGGGCCTACCGGGAGGGGCAGCGGCACGTAGACGCGATCGACGGCCGGGCGCGCTTCACCGGGCCCCGCGCCCTGGTGGTCTCCCGCGAGGGGGAGGCCGACCTGGAGCTGACCGCCGACCACGTCGTGATCGCGGCAGGCAGCCGGCCGGTCGTGCCGGACGTGCCGGGGCTTGACACCGTGGCCTACGAGACCAGCGACACCGTGATGCGCCTCGACGCGCTGCCCGCGCGGATGGGCGTGGTCGGGGGCGGGTACGTCGGCTCGGAATTCGCGAACGTCTTCGCCTCCCTCGGGACGCAGGTCGTCCAGGTCGACGCCGCGCCGCGGCTGATCATGAACCACGACCAGGAAGTCGCCGACCACTTCACCGAGCTCGCCGGTCGTCGGTGGGACCTGCGCCTCGACGCCGGGCTGGAGAAGGTCGAGCGCACCGACGGTGGAAGCGTCCTGATGCACCTCGGCGACGGCAGCACCGCCGAGGTCGACGTGCTGCTCGTGGCCGTGGGACGCCGGCCCAACGCCGACCTGCTCGATCTCGACGCAAGCGGGAGCGGGGTGGAGGTCGACGACGCCGGCCGGGTGGTGGTCGACGAGCACCAGCGCACCACCGCCGAGGGCGTGTGGGCGCTCGGCGACGTCTCGTCGGACCAGCCGCTCAAGCACGTCGCCAACCAGGACGCGCGGATCGTCCGGCACAACCTGCTGAACCCCGACGACCTGCGCGTCACCGACCACCGCTTCGTGCCGAACGCCGTCTTCGCCTCCCCGCAGGTGGCCGCGGTCGGCCTGACCGAGGAGCAGGCCCGGGAGCAGGGCGTCGACCTGGCGGTCGGGCGCTCGTACTACGCCGACACGGCGCACGGCTGGGCGATGGAGACCGACGACCGGTGCCACTTCGTGAAGGTGCTCGCCGACCGC
>JBBSKO010000271.1:0-3131 GCA_038256225.1 Propionibacteriales bacterium
ACGGGCGGCGCTGTGGGCGGCCACCGACCGGCAGGCGACGTACCTGCTCACCGTCGCCGTGCAGCAGGGTCTGACCACGCCCGAGCTGCTCGGACGCGAGGCGCTGCGGGTCCGCCGCGACTGCCGCCGCCTTCTGGTCCACGAGATCGTCCTCGAGCTGCTGCAGGGCGTGCGGTCCCTGGGCGAGCTGGACGTCGTCCGCGCCCTCCGGGAACGCGGCCTGCCCGCTCCGGACCGGCAGGTGCTCAGACGGGACGCCCGTGGTCGTTACTACCTGGACCTGTACTGGGCCGCCTACCACCTGGTCGTCGAGGTCGACGGGATCCACCACACCTGGGTCGAGGAGGTCGCGGCCGACGCCCTGCGCCAGAACGCCCTGGTGCTGAGCGGCGACTCCGTGCTGAGGATCCCCCTGCTAGGTCTGCGGCTCCAGCCGCACGAGTTCCTCGACCAGGTGGAGGACGCCCTGCGCCTGGGCGGCTGGACCCGGGCCGCCGCCTGAGGCCGGCGTCCCCGCCAGGACGTCATCCCGATCGAGGACACGCCCCCACGGAACGGATGACGTCCCGCGGCGGGTATGACGTCCGCCGCAGGGGGAGGGGGCGCGACGACCGGGCAGTACGCTCGGAGACATGAGCACCGTCAGCCTCGGCATGCCCGCAGCACCCCCGCCGGTGCTCGCACCGCGTCGACAGACCCGCCAGATCCAGGTCGGCAAGGTCGGGGTGGGCAGCGACCACCCGATCTCGGTGCAGTCGATGACCACCACGCTCACCAGCGACATCAACGCCACGCTGCAGCAGATCGCCGAGCTGACCGCCTCGGGCTGCGACATCGTCCGCGTGGCCTGCCCGAGCCAGGACGACGCCGACGCGCTGACCGCGATCGCGACGAAGTCCCAGATCCCGGTCATCGCCGACATCCACTTCCAGCCCAAGTACGTCTTCGCCGCCATCGAGGCCGGGTGCGCGGCGGTCCGGGTCAACCCGGGCAACATCCGCAAGTTCGACGACCAGGTCAAGGAGATCGCCCGCGCCGCGCAGGACCACGGCACGAGCATCCGGATCGGCGTCAACGCCGGCTCGCTCGACAAGCGCCTGCTGGAGAAGTACGGCAAGGCCACGCCCGAGGCGTTGGTCGAGTCGGCGAAGTGGGAGGCCGGTCTGTTCGAGGAGCACGGCTTCCGGGACTTCAAGATCTCGGTCAAGCACAACGACCCCGTGATCATGGTCCGCGCCTACGAGCTGCTGGCCGCCGAGGGGGACTGGCCGCTGCACCTCGGCGTCACCGAGGCCGGGCCCGCGTTCCAGGGCACGATCAAGTCCTCGGTCGCCTTCGGCCACCTGCTGTCGATGGGCATCGGCGACACCATCCGGGTCTCCCTGTCCGCGCCGCCGGTCGAGGAGGTCAAGGTGGGGCTGCAGATCCTGGAGTCGCTCAACCTCAAGCCCCGCCGGCTCGAGATCGTCTCCTGCCCGTCCTGCGGCCGCGCCCAGGTCGACGTCTACAAGCTCGCCGACGAGGTGACCGCCGGCCTCGAGGGGCTCGAGGTCCCGCTGCGGGTCGCCGTGATGGGCTGTGTCGTCAACGGCCCCGGGGAGGCCCGCGAGGCCGACCTGGGTGTCGCCTCCGGCAACGGCAAGGGCCAGATCTTCGTCAAGGGCGAGGTCGTCAAGACCGTCCCGGAGTCGCAGATCGTGGAGACCCTCATTGAGGAGGCCATGCGGATCGCCGAGGGCATGGAGGCCGTCGACGGCGCCGGCGCCCAGGTGTCGGTCAGCTGACGTCAGCGGAACTCCGCGACGCCCGCACCGCTCTGCTCGGAGATGCCGTGCCGGGCGATGTAGCCCCAGCAGTCGGGCCGGGACCCGTCGGCGTCGGTCAGGTCGTAGGTGCTCGCGAGGTCGTACGACGTGAGCGTGCGCCCCGCAAACCGGCCGTGACCCGCGTCGCCCGCCAGCGCTGCCACCCCTCGCGCCACGTAGGTCGGTGACTCGCTGATCGCGAACCCGGGCGCCTGCGTCAGCGCCTCGCGCCAGGTCATCTCGGTCACCCCGAACCCCTCGAGCATCTGCTCCGAGCGCAGCCAGCCCGGCGTCACGGCCAGCGCGGTGACCGGCTGCTCGCGCAGCTCGTGGGTCAGCCCCAGCACGATCCGGCCCACGCCGGCCTTGACCAGGTCGTAGTAGAAGCCGACCGACTCCCGGTAGGCGGCGTTGAACTCGGCGGTGCCGTCGGTCATCTCGACCAGCAGCCCGTCCCGCCCGGTCGCCGCGGCGGTGCGCAGCAGCAGCGGGATCGCGTGGTGAGCGGTGACCAGGTGCGTCCACACGCCCATCCGCAGCATCCGCCCGCCACCGGCCAGGTCGTGCTCCCACAGCGGGGTGTCCCACTGCGCGTAGCGGTCGCCGCCGAAGACGTCGTTGACCAGCACGTCGAGACGCCCGCGCTCGGCGTCGACCCGGGCCACCAGGGCCGCCACCGCCGCGGGGTCCTCGTGGTCGACGACCACGGCGCTCGCGCTCCCGCCGGCGGCCGCGACCAGCTCGCCGGTCTCCTCGATCGTCTCCGGCCGGCCGATCTCCGACGGCCCGCGCTCGCGGCTCGACCGGCCGGTGGCGTAGACGTGGAAGCCGGCCCGGCCGAGCTCGACGGCGAGGGCCCGGCCGGCGCCACGCGTGGCGCCGGCGACCAGGGCGACGGGAGGACCGTCCAGGGGGTTCACCATGACGGCCAGCCAAGCACCCGGCACCGACAGCGCGTCGGCCGCCGGGGCACGACCGCACGGCGCCCACTAGGCTCGGACGGGTGTCCACCCGTCACGGGGTCCGCGTGCTCGGGTCCGACGACCTCGAGGAGTTCGGCGCGCTCGCGGGCCGCGACCCCGTCGTCAACGTCTTCGTGCTGCACCGCGCCGAGACCACCCGCCTCGAGCCGCGCTGGCTCGGGGGGGAGATGTGGGGCCGCTACCGCGACGGCGAGCTGGTCGCGGCGTGCCACGCGGGCGCCAACATCGTGCCGGTCCAGGCCGACGAGGAGGACGCGCGCGTCTTCGCCGAGAAGGCGCTGAGCGTGCACCGCTCCGCCTCCACCCTGGTCGGGCGGCACGAGCCGGTCCGGGCGTTCTGGAA
>JBBSKO010000272.1:0-3116 GCA_038256225.1 Propionibacteriales bacterium
CATGGGTGGAACAGAGGGTGGGAGGGACGGACCCGGCTCAGAGGTCGGTGTCGCGGCGAGAACCGGGGAACGACCGCGGCAGCCGGGCACGCAGCCCGCCGACCAGGCGTACGCCTCCCGCCGCCACGACGGCGGCCGCGGTGACCGCCCGGTGGTGGCGCAGCACCACCACCGGCTCGCTGCGGGACGGAGACGGGGACGGCGGCGGGGACGGCGGCGGCGCCTCGGCGGCGGCCATGGCGCGACGGAACGCGTCGGGGTCGCCACCGAGATCCGGGTGGTGCAGGCGCGCCGCCGCTCGACGCCGGGCCCGGAGGGCCGCGGCCTCGTCGGGGGTGGGGTGGTCGCTCACGCCGGCGCCGCGACCGTCATCTCGAGGCGCCGCGAGCGTCATCTCGGCTGTCCGCGAGCGTCATCTCGGCCGGGGCCACGCGGGCGTGGAGCAGGTAGCGCTCGTCGGTGACGGGGCCGCCCCAGAGGTCGTCGCGGTCGGCCAGCTGCTCGACCTGCGGTACGTCCGCGCCGGCGACGTGGTCGACCACGAGACGGGTCGCGGTCGCGGCGTCCAGGCCGCCACCGGTGTGCCAGCGCCCCTCGACGAGGAGCAGCAGGCCGCCGGGACGCAGCAGCCCGCCCCACGCGGCCAGGGCGGCGGCCGGGTCGGGCAGCGCCCACAGGACGTGCCGGCAGAGCACCACGTCGGCCGAGCCGGGCTCGTACGGCGGGTGGCCGGCGTCGCCCTCCACGACCGTCACCCGGTCCGTGACGCCGGCGGTGTCGGCCTTGGCGCGGGCGGCGGCGACCATCGCCGGCGCCAGGTCGGTGCCGCGCACACGGTGGCCGTGCTCGGCCAGCAGCACCGCCAGGGACCCGGTGCCGCAGCCGAGGTCGACGACCTCGGCCGGCGCCGCGGGCAGGCGCGGCACGAGCAGGGCGCGCCAGGCCGCACGGACGGACGGGTCGAGCAGGCCGTGGTCGGGCTCCGCGTCGAAGCCGGCCGCCTCGGCCTGCCACAGGGAGCGCTGCGAGGCCAGCAGGTCGGCCTCGGCGGACGTCACCGTCCGGTCATCGACTCGACGTCGAGAGCGGCGTCCATCTCGGCCTCCGTCAGCTCCCCGCGCTCGACGAAGCCCATGGCCAGCACGGTCTCGCGGATGGTCCGGCCGTCCGCGAGGGCCTTCTTGGCGACCTTGGCGGCGCTCTCGTAGCCGATGTGCTTGTTCAGCGGGGTGACCACCGAGGGCGAGGACTCGGCGTAGGTGCGCATCCGCTCGGCGTCGGCGGTGATGCCGTCGATGCAGCGGGCGGCGAGGACCGTGCTGGCGCGGGAGAGCAGTCGCACCGACTCCAGCAGGTTGCGCGCCATCACCGGCATCGCGACGTTGAGCTCGAAGGAGCCGCTGGCGCCGGCGGCCGCGACCGTCGCGTCGTTGCCCACGACCTGGAAGCAGACCATCAGGGTGGCCTCGGGCAGCACCGGGTTCACCTTGCCCGGCATGATGCTCGAGCCGGGCTGGAGGTCGGGCAGGTGGATCTCGGACAGGCCGGTGGTCGGGCCGGAGCTCATCCAGCGCAGGTCGTTGCAGATCTTGGTGAGCCCGACCGCGAAGGTGCGCAGCGCACCGCTCAGCTCGACCAGCGAGTCGCGGGTGCCCTGGGCCTCGAAGTGGTTGCGGGTCTCGGTGAAGGGCTCCCCGGACAGCTCGACCAGCGCGGCGATCGCCTGCTCGGCGAAGCCGTCGGGGGTGTTGATGCCGGTGCCGACGGCCGTGCCGCCCAGCGGGAGCTCGCGCACCCGCGGCAGCACCGACTCGAGGCGCTCGGCGGCCAGGCGGGCGGTGGCGGCGTACCCGCCGAACTCCTGGCCGAGCATCACGGGCGTGGCGTCCATCAGGTGGGTCCGCCCGGACTTCACCAGGCCCGCGAACTCGGTCGCCTTGGCCTCCAGGCTGGTGGCCAGCACGTCGAGCGCCGGCAGCAGGTCGCCGGTCACGGCGCGGGTCACGGCCACGTGGATCGCGGTGGGGAAGGTGTCGTTGCTCGACTGGCTGGCGTTCACGTGGTCGTTGGGGTGCAGCTCGACCCCGGCCCGGCCGGCGAGCGAGGCGATCACCTCGTTGGCGTTCATGTTCGAGCTGGTGCCCGACCCGGTCTGGAAGACGTCGATCGGGAAGTGCGCGTCGTGCTCCCCGGACGCCACGGCGCGGGCGGCGTCGCGCACGGCGCCGGCCATCTCGGGGGCGAGGACACCGAGGTCCTCGTTGGCCTGGGCGGCCGCGGCCTTGACCAGGGCGAGGCCCTCGATCAGGCGCCGCTCGATCGGCGTGCCGCTGATCGGGAAGTTCTCGACCGCGCGCTGGGTCTGGGCGCGCCACAGGGCGTCGCGGGGGACCTGCACCTCGCCCATGGAGTCGTGCTCGGTGCGGAACTGGCCGGTCTCGGGGCTCGGGCTGCTCATGGGGGTCAGGCTAACCAGACCGGGGCCGGGCCGCACCGGCCCACCACCCGGCCCGCCACCGGGCCCACTAGGTTGTGCCGGTGACCGCGTTCTCCCGCTGGCTGGAGCAGCTGAGCACCCTGCAGGTGCTGCTGCTCCTCGTCGCCGTGGTCTTCGGCGCGTCCGTGCTGGCCGCGGTGCTCGGAGGGATCCTGGTCCGGCTGGGCAGGCGTCGGCCCGCCGTGGTGGAACGCGCCAGCAACCTCGCGATGGCGGCGATCAGGCTGTTCCGCCGCCCGCTGACGGTGGTGGTGCTCGACGAGGTGGCCGCGGTGATCCAGACCGGGCACTACACCAAGAACATCTCGGCGGCGCTGCTCGAGAACCACGACGAGCTCAAGGCGCTGGTCACCGAGAAGGTGCGCGACGACCCCAACTCGCGGTTGGTGAAGAAGCTGCCGGGCTACGAGGCGATCGTGTCCGAGGTCAGCGAGACCACGCTGCGCGTGATCATCGAGATGCTCAGCGACCCGCGGATGGACGAGCTGGTCTCGGACGTGCTCCGCAACAACCTGGAGCAGATCAAGCGCGCGGTCCGCGACCGCGAGCACGAGAAGCTCGGGGAGCTCGCGCCGGCCGACCCGATCCCCGCCACGGCCCCGGTGCCGACCACCTTCCG
>JBBSKO010000273.1:0-3103 GCA_038256225.1 Propionibacteriales bacterium
AGCTCCACCTCGGTGGCGGCGCCGACCTTGATCACGCAGACCCCGCCGGCCAGCTTGGCCAGGCGCTCCTGCAGCTTCTCGCGGTCCCAGTCGGAGTCGGTGTTCTCGATCTCCGCCTTGATCTGGTTGACGCGGCCCTCGACCTCGGCCGAGTCGCCGGCACCGTCGACGATCGTGGTGTCGTCCTTGGTGACGACCACGCGACGGGCCTGGCCGAGCACCTCGAGGCCGACCTGGTCGAGCTTGAGCCCGACCTCGGGCGAGACGACCTGCGCGCCGGTCAGCGTCGCGATGTCCTGCATCATCGCCTTGCGGCGGTCACCGAACGCGGGAGCCTTGACGGCGACCGCGTTGAAGGTGCCCCGGATCTTGTTGACGACCAGGGTGGACAGCGCCTCGCCGTCGACGTCCTCGGAGAGGATGAAGAGCGGCTTGCCGGCGGCGATGACCTTCTCCAGGAGCGGGAGCAGGTCGGAGACCGAGCTGATCTTGCCCTGGTGCAGGAGCAGGTACGGGTCGTCGAGGACGGCCTCCATGCGCTCCTGGTCGGTGACGAAGTACTGCGAGATGTAGCCCTTGTCGAACTGCATCCCCTCGGTGAACTCCAGCTCGGTGCCCATGGTGTTGGACTCCTCGACGGTGATCACGCCGTCCTTGCCGACCTTGTCGAAGGCCTCGGCGAGCAGGTCGCCGATGTGGGCGTCGCGGCTCGAGATCGTCGCGACCGAGGACATGTCCTCGCGGGTCTCGACCTCGCGGGCCGCGTCGCGCAGGGCCTGGCCGACAGCCTCGGTGGCCTTGTCCATCCCGCGCTTGAGGCTCATCGGGTTGGCGCCGGCCGCGACCGCGCGCAGGCCCTGGTGGACCATGGCCTGCGCCAGCACCGTGGCCGTGGTGGTGCCGTCACCGGCGACGTCGTTGGTCTTGGTGGCGACCTCCTTCGTCAGCTGGGCGCCGAGGTTCTCGAACGGGTCGTCCAGCTCGATCTCACGAGCGACGGTCACGCCGTCGTTGGTGATCGTGGGGGCGCCCCACTTCTTGTCGAGGACGACGTAGCGGCCCTTGGGGCCGAGGGTCACCTTGACCGCGTTGGCCAGGGCGTCGACGCCCCGCTCGAGAGCGCGCCGTGCGTTCTCGTCGAACTCCAGGATCTTGGGCATGGCTCTCCTTGCGATGGTGCTCGGGATGTGCGGGAGACACGTCCGGGTCGTGCCCTACCGGCCGCTGCGCGTCAGCGCGGCGACCGGGGGCACGACCCGGGGGGTGTTCAGCTGACGACCGCGAGGACGTCGCGCGCGGAGAGGATGAGGTACTCCTCGCCGGCGTACTTGACCTCGGTGCCGCCGTACTTGCTGTAGACGACCTTGTCGCCCACGGCGACGTCGATCGGGACGCGGTTGCCGTTGTCGTCGACGCGGCCGGGGCCGAGCGCCAGGACCTCGCCCTCCTGGGGCTTCTCCTTGGCGGTGTCGGGGATGACGAGGCCGGAGGCGGTGGTCTGCTCGGCGTCGAGCGGCTTGACCACGATGCGGTCCTCGAGGGGCTTGATGTTGACCGACACGATGTCGACCTCCACTTTCTCCACTGTGTTGCACGGACGGGGGTGCCCGGACGGGTTGTCCGGGCGGGGGTTCTGCACGCTGGGGCAGGGTCGGGGCTCGCCGTCGCGGGGGTCGGGCCCATCGCCTGCACTGGCACCCTCACCTCGAGAGTGCCAGGGCAAAACTAGCACTCGCCCCGATCGAGTGCCAGGAGCACCCGTCCGTCGGTCCCTGCCAGGATGGAGGGGTGGACCTCGAGACCTTCCGGTGGCTGACCGGCGACGAGGGCGGCGCCCTGCTGGCGGCCGCCGCCGACGGGCGTGCGGACCTGCGCGCCCTGCCCGGCGCGGACGCCGACCGGGTCGCGGCAGCCCTGACCCAGGTCGACCTGCGCCGCCACGCGCAGGCCAAGCTCGGCGACGACGCCGCGGTCATGTGGTTCACCCGGGACGGGCTCGAGCAGGCGACGCGCACCCGCGTCGCGACCCACCGCGCCGCCCGGATGGCCGCGGCCGGCGCCCGCACCCTGGTCGACCTCGGCTGCGGGGTGGGCGGCGACCTCGTCGCCGCGGCCCGGGCCGGCCTGACCTGCGTCGGGGTCGACCTGGACCCGGTACGGGTGGCGGTGGCCGAGGCCAACCTGGCCGCGCTCGGGCTGCCCGGCGCGGTCGCCGTGGCCGACGCCACCGAGCTCGACCTCTCCCCCTTCGACGTCGCGTTCGCCGACCCCGCGCGCCGCAGCGGGCGCGGGCGCAGCTTCCGGGTCGAGGACTGGACACCCTCGTGGGACTTCGTCGAGGGCCTGCTGGGTCGCGACGCGTGCGTCAAGGCAGCCCCGGGGCTGCCGCACGACCTCGTCCCCGACGGCGTCGAGGCCGAGTGGGTCAGTGAGGACGGCGAGGTCAAGGAGGTCGCCCTGTGGGGCGGGCACCTGGCCACGGTCCGGTGGCGCGCCACCGTCGTCGCCGGGGCCGGCCTGGCGACGCTGACCGACGAGGACCCCGTCTCCGACGAGGTGCGGGGCGTCGGCGGCTACCTCTACGAGCCGGACGGCGCCGTCATCCGGGCCGGGCTGGTCACCGCGGTCGCCGCGGTGACCGCCGGCGGGCGGGTCGACCCGCACCTGGCCTACGTCACCTCCGACGAGGACGTGCGCACCCCGTTCGCCCGGGGCTACCGCGTGCTCGAGGAGCTGCCCTACCGCGAGAAGCAGCTGCGGGCGGCGCTGCGCGAGCGCGACGTCGGCACGCTGACCATCAAGAAGCGCGGGGTGGACGTCGTGCCCGAGGACCTGCGCAAGCGGCTCAAGCTGACCGGGTCCGTCGCGGCGACGATCGTGATGACCCGGGTCGCGGGGCGCGGCACGGCGCTGCTCGTCGAGCCGCTGCCACCGAGCCACATGTAACGCTGTGTTACTTCTACTACCGCGGCGTCGCGACGCCGCACCAGAGGAAGTAACACAGCGTTACAAGCCGCGGGGGCCCTCAGCCCTCGGCCGGCCCGCCGTCGAGTCCTGCTCGCTCCGCACCGACCGACGTGTCGGGGCCGTGGCCGGTGTGGGC
>JBBSKO010000274.1:0-3095 GCA_038256225.1 Propionibacteriales bacterium
ACCAGCTCGGCCTCGAACTTGGCGTCGAGGAAGATCGCCTCGGCCGGCGCGACCAGGGCGCGCATCTGCTGCTTGAGGTCCTCGTCGGCGAGCTCGTCACCGTCGCAGTTGAAGACGTAGATGAACGGCTTGGCCGTCAGCAGGGACAGCTCACGGAGCAGCGCGACGTCGAGGTCGGTGTCGATCACGGGCGTGCCGCGCTCCAGGTGGCCCACCGCCTGCTGCGCGACGGCGACGAGGGGCGCGAGCTCCTTCTTCCCCTTCGCCTCCTTCTCCATCCGCGGCAGCGCCTTCTCGAGGGTCTGCAGGTCGGCCAGGATCAGCTCGGTCTGGATGGTCGAGATGTCACTGCCCGGGTCGACCTTGCCCTCGACGTGGGTGACGTCCTCGTCGCGGAAGACGCGGGTCACCTGGCAGATCGCCGACGACTCGCGGATGTGGGCGAGGAACTTGTTGCCCAGCCCCTCCCCCTGCGACGCACCGGCCACGATCCCGGCGATGTCGACGAACTCCACCGTCGCCGGCAGCACCTTGGCGGAGCCGAAGACCTCCGCCAGCTGCGGCAGCCGGTGGTCGGGCACGGCCACCACGCCGACGTTCGGCTCGATCGTTGCGAACGGGTAGTTCGCCGCGAGGACGTCGTTCTTGGTCAGGGCGTTGAAGAGGGTCGACTTGCCCGCGTTGGGAAGACCGACGATACCGATGGTGAGAGCCACGGGCGAGAACTCTACGGCGGTACGCCGCCCACCCCGAATCGTCTCGCGCTCCTCCGCCCGCGGGCCGGTCGTCCACCGCCCGCCTCCCGCTCTTGTGGTTCGAACACGTGTTCGATAGCATGGCCGTCATGGAGATCGAGACCGACCGCGCCGGGTTCCCGGCCGTGCTGGCCGACCTCGACGACGACTGGCTGCTCGACCTGGCCGAGGAGTCCGAGGTGGCCAGTCGCGAGGCCGAGCGTCGACGCCTCCGGCTGACCGCCCACTGGTGCCGCCGACGGGTGGTCGTCGCCGACCCCGACACCGGGGCGCCGAGTGGGGGCGACCCTGCGGACCGGTGGCAGCTGGACCCCGACGAGGCCGTGGGCGGGGACGGCTGCCCGACGCTGTCGCCCTTCAGCGCCGAGCCGCTCGGCACCGCGTTCTCGCTCTCGACCTCCGCCGCCCTGCAGGTGATGCACGACGTGCAGGACCTGGTGCACCGGCTGCCGCTGGCGTGGGCCCGGGTCGAGTCCCTGGAGGTCCCGGCCTGGCGGGCCCGCCGGCTCGCCCAGGCCACCCACGGGCTGAACGCCGCCGCGGCCGCCGCGGTCGACCAGGCCGTGTCGCCTCGACTGCACCGCATCGGCGCCGTGCTGATCGACCGCGCGGTCGGCCAGGCGGCGGCCGAGCACGACCCCGCCGCGCAGGCCGCGCGGGAGGAGCTCGCCCGGCGCGGGTGGGACGTGCGGGTCGGGCCCGAGGTGGGACCGGGCGGGACCTACGACGGCTCCTCCTGGCTGGAGGCGCACGGCGACACCGACGACCTGAACCGCTTCTACGAGCTGGTCGGCGACGTCGCCTCCGACCTGGCCGACGAAGCCGCCGCGACCACCACGGCCGAGGACGTCGGGGTCCGCCGGGCCCGTGCCCTGGGCCGGATCACCGACCTGGTCCGCGGCACGATCCAGCCCGGCGACCCGACCACAGCCACGACGACGGCACCCACGACCCGGACCCGGCGCCGCGAGGCCCGCGTCTACGTCCACCTCACGCCCGACCCGGACGACCCCCGTCCGCCCGCCGAGCAGGTCGCCACCGTCGAGCGTCTGGGCGCGCTGACCCTGGAGCGGCTCGGTCCCTGGCTCCAGCACAGCGTGGTCACCGTCGTCGGGGTCCTCGACCTCGCTGCCACCGGCGGCGACCGCCCGGACCTGGTCACCGACGCCCACGACCCGTCGCCGGCGCTGCGCGAGCTGGTCGTGCTGCGCGACCGGCACTGCGTCTTCCCGTGGTGCACGGTCGACTCCCGCGACTGCGACCTCGACCACGTCGAGCCGTACGTCCCGCCGGAGGACGGCGGCCCACCCGGCCAGACCGGACCCGAGGCCCTCGCCCCGCTCTGCCGGCGCCACCACCGGGCCAAGACCGCCCGCGCGTGGTCCTACCGGCGCGAGCGCGACGGCACCTACACCTGGACCGACCCCCACCACGGCACGCACCGGGTGGACCCCCGCGCCCGCTGAGGCACGCCCTAGGCTCTGGTCCGTGCGACTCGCCACCTGGAACGTGAACTCCCTGCGCTCCCGCATCGACCGGGTCGAGGCCTTCCTGACCCGGCACGACGTCGACGTGCTGGCCCTGCAGGAGACCAAGGGCCGCGAGGACCAGCTGCCGCTGATGGGGCTTCAGGCCCTCGGCTACGAGGTCGCCGTGGCCGGCACCAACCAGTGGAACGGCGTGGCCGTGATCTCGCGGGTCGGCCTCGACGACGTCGAGGTGGGCTTCCCCGAGATGCCCGCCTTCGGCGACCCGCCGGTCGCGGAGGCGCGCGCCCTGGCGGCGACCTGTGGCGGGGTGCGCGTCTGGTCGCTCTACGTGCCCAACGGCCGCAAGGTCGACGACCCGCACTACCACTACAAGCTCGACTGGCTGGCCCGCCTGCACGACGCGGCCGGGTCGTGGCGCGACACCCCGACCGCCCTGGTCGGCGACTGGAACATCGCCCCGCAGGACGAGGACGTCTTCGACATCGCCGCGTTCGCCACCAGCACCCACGTGACGCGGCCCGAGCGGGCCGCGTTCGAGGCGTTCCTGACCGACGGGTGGAGCGACCTGGCCCGCCCGTACACCCCGGGACCCGAGCTCTACACCTACTGGGACTACTACCGGCAGCGGTTCGAGCGGAACCGCGGCATGCGGATCGACTTCCTGCTCGGCTCGCCCCCGCTGGCGGCCCGGGTGGCCGGCGCCGTCGTCGACCGTGACGAGCGCGCCGGCAAGGGCGCCTCCGACCACGCCCCGGTCATCGTCGACCTGGACGGCTGAGCGCCCTCCGCGAGCCCTACCCTCGTCCCCATGCCCCGCCCGCCCTCTGGTCCCGACCCGGTCGAGCGGGAC
>JBBSKO010000275.1:0-3074 GCA_038256225.1 Propionibacteriales bacterium
AGGTGCCGCAGCAGCTCCCAGTTGTGCGCGCCACGCTTGGCGAAGCCGAGGCCGGGGTCGAGCACGAGCCGCTCGGCCGGCACCCCCGCGGCCAGCACGGCCTCGACCCGCTGGCCCAGCTCGCGGCGGACCGCGGCCACGACGCCCCCCGGCTCGTCGTAGGTCGCGAGGTCGCCCATCCGGTCCGAGTGCGCGCGCCAGTGCATCGCGACGTAGGTCGCCGCCGAGTCCGCGACCACGTCGAGGACCCGGGGGTCGGCCAGCCCGCCGGAGACGTCGTTGACGACGCGGGCCCCGGCGGCGACCGCGGCGGCGGCCACCTCCGAGCGCATCGTGTCGACCGAGACCACCGCGCCCGCGGCGACCAGCTCGCGGATCACCGGGACCACCCGGTCGAGCTCCTCGGAGACCAGCGGCCGGGTGGCACCGGGCCGGGTCGACTCGCCGCCGATGTCGACCAGGTCGGCCCCGTCGGCGACCAGCCGCAGGCCGTGGGCGACGGCGGCGTCGGTCGCGACGTACCGGCCCCCGTCGGAGAACGAGTCCGGGGTGACGTTGAGGACCCCCATCACGAGGGGACGGACGGGGGCGGGCATGGCGCGACGCTACCGCCGGCTGCGGGGTCTCAGCGGGCCCAGCCGCCCCGGTGGATGAGGCTCATCGCCTCGGAGCGGGTGGCGGCGTTGCGCATCACGCCGCGCACCGCGGAGGTGATCGTGCGGGCACCGGTCTTGCGGACCCCGCGCATCGTCATGCACAGGTGCTCGGCCTCGATCACCACGATCACGCCGCGCGCGTCGAGGATGTCGACCAGCGCGTCGGCGACCTGCGTGGTGAGCCGCTCCTGGACCTGGGGCCGCTTGGCGTAGACGTCGACCAGGCGGGCCAGCTTGGACAGCCCGGTGATCTTGCCGTTCGAGGCCGGGATGTAGCCGACGTGGGCGACCCCGGTGAAGGGCACCAGGTGGTGCTCGCACATCGACCACAGCTCGATGTCGCGCACCAGCACCATCTCGTCGTGGCCGAGGTCGAAGACGGTCGTCAGCACGTCCTCCGGCTGCTGGCGCAGGCCGGCGGTGAGCTCCGCGTACGCCCGGGCGACGCGGGCCGGCGTCTCGCGCAGGCCCTCGCGCTCGGGGTCCTCCCCGATGGCGTGGAGCAGCTCGCGCACGGCCGCCTCGGCACGGGCGTGGTCGAAGGCCGGCGGCTCCCCCGTGGGCAGGGAGGCCGCCGAGATGATGTCGGTCACCGCGGGCTCAGAGGGTCCCGGCGGGACCCGCACCCGGCGCGGGCGGGACCGGTCCGGACCCGCCGCCGCCGGGGGGCAGGGTCGGGTCGTGGACGTCGCCGTCGGCGCCCGGCGGGGTCAGGACGGCGCCGGCGTCGGGGGCCGGGAAGTGCCCGTTCGCCTGGGCGTGGGCCAGCGCCCGGTCCTTGATCTCCTGCGGCACCTCGACCGGCGGGATCACCGAGGGGTTGCGCGAGGGCGACCCGGTCCACGCGGGACGGTCGGGCCGGCGGCGCAGGGCCTCGAAGACCTCGGCGATCTCCTTCTTGTCCAGGGTCTCGCGGTCGAGCAGCGCGAGCACCAGGGCGTCGAGGACGTCGCGGTTCTCCTCGAGGATGTCGAAGGCCTCCTGGTGCGCCACGGCGAGGAGCTTCTTGGTCTCCTCGTCGACGGCGGCGGCGACGTCCTCGGAGTAGTTGCGCTGGTGGCCCATGTCGCGGCCGAGGAACGGCTCGGAGGTGGCGTCGCCGAGCTTGATCGCCCCGAGCCGCTCCGTCATGCCGTACTGGGTGACCATCGCCCGGGCCAGGTTGGTGGCCTTCTCGATGTCATTGCCGGCGCCGGTGGTGGGGTCGTGGAAGACCATCTCCTCCGCGGCGCGGCCGCCCAGCATGTAGGCCAGCTGGTCGAGCATCTGGCTGCGGGTCTGGGAGTAGCGGTCCTCGTCGGGCAGCACCATCGTGTAGCCCAGCGCGCGACCGCGCGGCAGGATCGTGATCTTGTGCACCGGGTCGGTGCCGGGCAGCGCCGCGGCGACCAGGGCGTGCCCGCCCTCGTGGTAGGCCGTGATCAGCTTCTCGTGCTCGTTCATCAGCCGGGTGCGGCGCTGCGGGCCGGCGATCACGCGGTCGATGGCCTCGTCGAGGGCCTCGGCGTCGATCAGCTTGCCGTCGTTGCGCGCGGTGAGCAGGGCGGCCTCGTTGAGGACGTTGGCGAGGTCCGCGCCGGTGAAGCCGGGGGTGCGTCGGGCGACCGACACGAGGTCGACGTCCGCGGCCATCGGCTTGCCGCGGGAGTGGACCTCGAGGACCTGGTGGCGGCCCTTGAGGTCCGGGGCGTCGACCTGGATCTGGCGGTCGAAGCGACCCGGGCGCAGCAGGGCGGGGTCGAGCACGTCGGGGCGGTTGGTCGCGGCGATCAGGATCACGCCGCCCTTGACGTCGAAGCCGTCCATCTCGACCAGCAGCTGGTTGAGGGTCTGCTCCCGCTCGTCGTGGCCGCCGCCCATGCCGGCGCCACGGTGGCGACCGACGGCGTCGATCTCGTCGATGAACACGATCGCGGGGGCGTTCTCCTTGGCCTGCTCGAACAGGTCGCGGACACGGGAGGCACCCACGCCGACGAACATCTCGACGAAGTCGGAGCCGGAGATCGAGTAGAACGGCACGCCGGCCTCGCCGGCCACGGCGCGCGCCAGCAGCGTCTTGCCGGTGCCCGGGGGGCCGTACAGCAGGACGCCCTTGGGGATCTTGGCGCCGACGGCCTGGAACTTGGCCGGCTCGGAGAGGAACTCCTTGATCTCGCCGAGCTCCTCGATGGCCTCCTCGCAGCCGGCGACGTCGGCGAAGGTCGACTTCGGCATGTCCTTGGAGATCAGCTTCGCCTTGGACTTGGCGAACTGCATGACCCCGCGGCCACCGCCCTGCATCCGGGTCATCAGGAACAGGAAGATGCCCACGATCAGCAGGATCGGCAGGAACGCGCCGAGGAGCTGGCCGAGGAAGCTCGGCTGGGGGTTCTCGGAGTTCGACTCGCTGATCGTGCCCTCGGCGACCTGCTCGTCGAC
>JBBSKO010000276.1:0-3070 GCA_038256225.1 Propionibacteriales bacterium
GTGTCCGGAGGGGTCATAGAGTTACGGCGGCCATAGCGAGAGGGAAACACCCGGTCCCATCCCGAACCCGGAAGTTAAGCCTCTCAGCGCCGATGGTACTGCAACCGCGAGGCTGTGGGAGACTAGGACGCCGCCGGACAATTTTTGAAGAACCCCAGGGGCCATGCATCCGTGCATGGCCCCTGGTGGCATTTCAGCCCCTTTTCCTGCACAGGTCGCGTGTTGCGTCTGTCCCTCCACCGGCCGGCCGCTGCGCCGCCCACCGCCTGCTCGCCCTGTCCATGCTGGGGTCGGGGAGGTGACGCGGATGGACCAGGACGGGACCGAGCTCGTCAACGAGGTGCGGCTGGTGGGCCGGGTGTCCGCGGAGCCCGAACGTCGGGAGATGCCGAGCGGTGACGAGCTGTGGACGCTGCGGGTCGTCATCCCTCGGCCGGAGGTCCCCGGCGCGCGCCGCCAGGTCGACGCCCTGGAGTGCGTGGCCTGGGCTGCGCGTCCGCGTCGCAGTGTCGGGGGATGGCACCAGGGCGACCTCGTCGAGGTCGAGGGGCGACTCAGGCGTCGTTTCTACGCCGCGGCGGGGGCACGTGCGTCGCGGGTCGAGGTCGAGGTGCTGCGTGGGCGTGTCATCCGTCGCGCCAGGAACGGAAGAGCACCCCGAGCGGCGGCTTCGGCTGGAACGACGTCGCCTTGACCGGCAGCACCCGTCCCGCGGTGGCGGAGGCGGTGACCTCGGACATCGAGGGCGGCGGCAGCACGAGGGCTACGGCACCGGGGTCGCGGCGAACCTGCCGCAGCGCGGCGCCGATGCGGTGGTGGTACTCGTACCCGGCCGGCCCCACCACGGGGTCGAGCACGTCGTGCAGCTGCTCCACCACGGTGGCCTCGGGGTGATGGGGCACGACCACCCGCACGCGTCGACGCGCGTCGGCGACGACGACCTCGTCGTGGGCGAGGCGGAGCGGCGCCTCCGGTGGCGCCGGCGACCCCACCGAGCGGCTGCGTCGAGTGCGGTAGCCCTCCGCCGCGAGGACGTCGAGCACGCGCTCGACGCCGAGACCGAGGACGACCCGGTGCAGCGCGTGGAGCACGGGGGACTGGTCGACGGTGTCCACCAGCATCACCAGGGCCCGCCCGTCACCGTGGCGGTGGTCCGGCGAGGTGCCGGAGGCGGCTCGGGCGCGCTCGAGCGCGAGGTGGGCCGCCCAGCGGTGGTGACCGTCGGCGAGCAGGAAGCGGCGCGGCGCGACCGCCGCGGTGGTGGCTGCCACCGCGGCCGGGTCGGAGACCTGCCAGACGCGGTGCTCGTGGTGGCGGGCGTCCTCCGCGGCGACCAGGGGTGGGCCGTCCACCACGCCCCGCACGAGCGGGTCGAGGGGGTCTGCGGACGGGATCCCGAGTCCGTGGCCGGGACCGGGGAGCGGGAGGAGCAGGATCGGGGCGGGGTCGAGGCCGAGGTCGGCCATCCGTGTGGCGAGCCGGTCGACGCGGTCCGGCTCGACCGCCTCGTGCGGGATCACCGCGGCAGCCCCCCGGTCGGCGTCGGTCAGCGCGTCCAGGCCGAGGTCGAGCAGGCCGACGAGGCCACGCACGCGCCGGCCGCCGATGCGGTACTCGTGGACGTAGAGGCCGGGCTCGTCGTCGAGCACCACGCCGGAGCCGTCGACCAGCCGGCCCGACACCGACTTGTCGGCCTGCCCCGGGGCGCCCGCCACCCGGGCCAGGTCGAGCCGGCGGGCCCGGAAGGGGGAGAGGACCAGGGGGCCCCTCAACGCGGGGTCGAGCGTTCCTGCCCGACCCCGACCTTCCCCCTGCTGCATCACGGCATCGTAGGGTTCCCAGCGCCCGTACCTGACCACCACTCGCAGGAGCGCCCGTGCTCGGCAGCAGCAACGACCCGCTCTCCTCCACCTACGACCTGGCGATGCTCGACCTCGACGGCGTGGTCTACGTCGGCGGTGACGCCGTCCCGGGGGCGCCCGAGCACCTGGCCCGCGCTCGCGAGACCGGCATGCGGTGCGCCTACGTCACCAACAACGCCTCGCGTCCGCCGGGTGCCGTGGTCGCCCACCTGCGCGCGCTCGGCATCCAGCTGGAGGACGCCGACGTCGTGACCTCGGCCCAGGCGGCAGCCTCGGTCCTGCGCGCCCAGCACGGCGACGGCGCCGTGGTCCTCGTGCTCGGCGGCGAGGGGCTCTGGCAGGCCGTGGAGGCCGCCGGCCTGGAGGGGCGCGAGGTCGACACGGTCCAGGACGGTGCCTCCCCGGGAGACCCGGGCGGTCCCGTCGCCCTGGTGACCGGTTACGGCCCCGAGGTGCTGTGGCGCCAGGTGATGCGAACCGCGGTCCTGCTGCGCGACGGCCTGCCCTGGGTGGCCAGCAACACCGACATGAGCATCCCGACCGCCTACGGCACCGCCCCGGGTCACGGGGTGCTGGTCGACACGCTGCGCCGCTTCGCCGAGGTCGAGCCGACCGTGGCCGGCAAGCCCGCCCGCCCGCTGCTCGACGAGACCGTCGCCCGGGTGGGCGGCGAGCGGCCGCTGATGGTGGGCGACCGGCTCGACACCGACATCGAGGGCGGCACCGCCGTCGGGGTCGACACGCTGCTCGTCCTCACCGGGGTCACCGGCCTCGCCGAGCTCGTCACTGCCCCGGCTGACCAGCGGCCGACGTACGTCTCCGCCGACCTCGGCGGCCTGCACGTGCCCCACCAGGAGCCCGAGGCGCCACGCGACGACGACACCTGGCGGCACCAGGGCTGGTCGGCCCGGACGGCCGGAGGCCGGCTCGTGGTGGACGGCGACGGCTCCGTCGACGCGTGGTGGCAGGTCGTCGCCGCGGCCGCCTGGGCCCACCTCGACGCCACCGGGGAGCCCGTCGGCACCGACGCGCTCCAGGAGCGGTGAGCGCGGTACGCCCGCCGCTAGGCTGACCACCATGACCCAGCAGGAGGCGACCAGCCCCGTCCCGGCCCCGCCGACCACCGGTGTCGCCGGTGTCGACGCGGTGCTCGGCGACCTGGCGACGGCCTTCGACCTCCCCGTCGCCGAGCAGTCGGCGGCGGTCGA
>JBBSKO010000277.1:0-3022 GCA_038256225.1 Propionibacteriales bacterium
CCAGGCCGTCACCGCGGCCGGTCGCGACGACATGCTGCCGGTGCTCACCGGTGTGCGGCTCGAGATCGACGGCAGCACGATGTCGCTGCTGGCCACCGACCGGTTCCGGCTCTCCCAGCGCGAGCTCGACTGGTCGCCGCGGACCCCCGACGAGACCGTGGCCGCGCTGGTGCCGGCCAAGGTCCTGGCCGACACCGCCAAGTCGCTCACCGCCGGCAGCGAGGTGACCATCGCGCTGTCCTCCGGCGGGGCCGGCGAGGGGCTGATCGGCTTCGAGGGCAACGCCCCCGGTGGCGTACGACGGACCACGACCCGCCTGCTCGACGGTGAGTTCCCCAAGGTCCGCAGCCTGTTCCCGAGCGAGAAGCTGACCGTCGCCTCGGTCGACAAGGCCTCGCTGATCGAGTCGGTCAAGCGCGTGGCCCTCGTCGCCGAGCGCAACACCGCGGTGCAGATGGCCTTCTCCGACGGCACCCTGACCCTCGACGCGGGCACGGGTGACGAGGCCCAGGCCTCGGAGTCGATCGAGGCCGCCATCCGGGGTGACGACCTGACCACCGGCTTCAACCCGCAGTTCCTGCTCGACGGCCTCGGCGCCATCGACCAGCCCACCGTCGAGCTCGCCTTCACCCAGGCGGCCAAGCCCGTGGTCATCTCGGGCTCGGTCGAGGACGGCGCGCCGGACCCCGGCTTCCGCTACCTGCTGATGCCGCGCCGGCTGCTGTCCTGACCCGCCGACCCACGCCCGTACCCGACCGCAGGGGGACCTCAGTGAGCGACACGATGACCATCGGACTCGTCGGCCTCGGCAAGATGGGCGGCAACATGCGTACCCGCATGCGCCACGCCGGCCTCACCGTCGTGGGGTACGACCGCAACCCCGAGGTGGCCGACGTCGACAGCCTCGAGGAGCTGGTCGGGCAGCTGCCCTCGCCCCGGGTGGTCTGGGTGATGGTGCCCTCGGGCGATCCCACCCGCGCCACCGTCACCGCGCTGGCCGACCTGCTCGACGAGGGCGACCTGGTCGTCGACGGCGGCAACTCCCGGTGGACCGACGACGAGCAGCACGCCGCCATCCTGCGCGAGCACGGGATCGGCTTCGTGGACTGCGGCGTGTCCGGCGGGGTCTGGGGCCTGGAGAACGGGTACGCGCTGATGTGCGGCGGCGCGGTCGAGGACGTCGCGATGGTCCAGCCGGCCTTCGACGCGCTCCGTCCCGAGGGCGACTCCGGCTTCGTCCACGCCGGTCAGCGGCCCGGTGCCGGCCACTTCTCCAAGATGGTCCACAACGGCATCGAGTACGCCCTGATGCAGGCCTACGCCGAGGGCTTCGAGCTGCTCGAGGCCGCCGACATGGTCGACAACGTCGTCGACGTGCTCGACTCGTGGCGCGGCGGCACGGTGATCCGGTCCTGGCTGCTCGACCTGCTGGTCGCGGCCCTGCGCGACGACACGCACCTCGTCGGCATCGCCGGCTGGGCCGACGACTCCGGGGAGGGCCGCTGGACCGTCGAGGCCGCGATCGACCACGCGGTGCCGGTCCCGGCGATCGCCGCCTCGTTGTTCGCCCGGTTCTCCTCCCGCCAGGAGGACAGTCCGGCGATGAAGGCGGTCGCCGCGATGCGCAACCAGTTCGGCGGTCACGCCACCCACACCGAGCCGCCGTCCGGCGGCTCCGAGCGCTGACCGGGTCGACGGCTCCGCGCGGGCCGGCACGCTCCTAGACTGGCCCGGTCGTCCCGCCCGGGTGCGGCGCCGGGAGGAGGACGCACCAGGTGTACGTCTCCCACCTGTCCCTGCACGACTTCCGCTCCTGGCCGACCGCCGAGATCGCGCTCGACCCGGGCGTCACCGCCTTCACCGGTCGCAACGGCCAGGGCAAGACCAACCTCGTCGAGGCCGTCGACTACCTGTCGCGGCTCAGCTCGCACCGGGTCGCCACCGACGCACCCCTGGTCCGCGCGGGCTGCGACCGGGCGGTGGTGCGCGCCTCGGTCGTCCGCGAGGGGCGCACGGCGCTGCTCGAGGTGGAGCTGGTGCCGGGCAAGGCGAACCGCGCCCGGGTCAACCGGTCACCGCTGCCGCGCACCCGGGACCTGGTCGGCCTGGTGCGCACCGTCGTCTTCGCCCCCGACGACCTCGCCCTGGTCAAGGGCGACCCCGGCGAGCGGCGGCGGTTCCTCGACGACCTGCTGGTGCTGCGCGCACCACGGCTGGCGGGGGTCCGGGCGGACTACGACCGGGTCCTGCGGCAGCGCAACACCCTGCTGAAGTCGTTGCGCCAGGCCCGTCGCGGCTCGTCGGGCGAGGGTGCGCTGGCCACGCTGGAGGTGTGGGACGACCACCTGACCCGCACCGGCGCCGAGCTGTGGGCCGAGCGGGTCGCCCTGGTCACCGCCCTGGCGCCGTACGCCGGGGCCGCCTACACCGCGGTCGCCCGCGGCGCCGTCCGGGACGACGTGGGGATGTCCTACCGCTCCGCCTGTCCGTCCCCCGAGGGCCTGGACCCGGCCGCGCCCGACCTGGCTGCGCTCACCGACGCCCTGCGCGGCGAGCTCGAGCGCCGTCGCGGCGACGAGCTCGACCGCGGCGTCACGCTGGTGGGCCCGCACCGCGACGAGCTGCTGCTCACCCTGGCCGGCCCGGCTGGCCCGGCCGACCCCCTGCCGGTCAAGGGGTACGCCTCGCACGGGGAGAGCTGGTCGTTCGCGCTGGCGATGCGGCTGGCGTCCTACGACCTGCTGCGCGCGGACGGCGACGACCCGATCCTGGTCCTCGACGACGTGTTCGCCGAGCTGGACGCCCAGCGTCGCTCCCAGCTCGCCGAGCTCGTCGCGGGCGCCGAGCAGGTGCTGGTCACCGCGGCGGTGCCCGAGGACGTGCCGGCCGCGCTGGCGGGGGCGCGCTTCGCCGTCGCGGACGGTGCCGTGACGAGGGTCGACGACGATGGCTGACCCCGGTGGCGACAGCGAGGGCGACGGCGGCGCCCCGGCCGAGGAGGTCCCGGACGAGGAGGTCCCGG
>JBBSKO010000278.1:0-3009 GCA_038256225.1 Propionibacteriales bacterium
CCCCCGGCCTCCGCCCTCGCTAGCCTGGGACCCGTCCAGAGGTGGCGAGCGGAGGAGGCACGGTGTCGGTCAGGGCGGTCCGAGGGGCCACGCAGCTCGAGGAGGACGTGCGCGAGCACATGCTCGAGCGGGTCGAGGAGATGGTCCGCGACGTGATGGCCTCCAACGGCCTCGAGGTCGACGACTTCATCTCGATCATCTTCACCGCCACCTCCGACCTGGTCAGCGAGTTCCCGGCCTACGCGGCCCGCCAGCTCGGCTTCTCCGACGTGCCGCTGCTGTGCGCCCGCGAGCTCGAGATCGAGCGGTCGATGCCGCGGGTGGTGCGGATGATGGCGCACGTCGAGACCGACCTGCCCCGCGCCGACCTGACCCACGTCTACCTGCACGGCGCCGCGGCCCTGCGCCGCGACCTCAGCCGGGTGCGCTCCGTCCCCGATGAGTGAGACCGGCGCCGGCGCCCGTACGCCGGTGGTCGCCGGGGTGCCCGGGCCCGTCGAGGTCGTCGGGGTCGGCCTGGTGGGAGCCTCGATCGCCCTGGCGTGCCGCCGCGCCGGTCTGGAGGTGCTGCTGCGCGACGTCAGCGACGACCACGTCCGCACTGCGTCGGGCCTCGGGGCCGGGCGGGCCGTCCGGCCCGACGACGTGCCCGCGCTGGTGGTCGTGGCGGTCCCGCCGGACCACCTCGCCGCCGAGGTCGCCCGCGCGCTGGACCGGGTGCGTGACGTGCCGGGCGCGGTGGTGACCGACGTTGGCAGCGTGAAGTCCGGTCCGCTGCGCGCCCTCGCCGCGCACCCCGGTCTCGACCGCTACGTCGGCGGCCACCCGATGGCGGGCAGCGAGCGGTCCGGCCCGCTGGCCGCGACCGCGGCCCTCTTCGACGGCCGCCCGTGGGCGGTGGCCCCGCACCCGTCCTCGGCGCCGGACGCCACCGCGGTCGTCGAGGCGCTCGCGCTGCTCTGCGGCGGGGTGCCGGTCCGGCTGACGCCCGACGAGCACGACCAGGCCGTCGCCCGCACCTCCCACGTGCCGCACCTGCTCGCCTCGGTGGTCGCCGCCCGACTGGCCGGGGCGCCGGGCTCGCACCTGGCGCTGTCCGGCCAAGGCGTGCGCGACGTGACCCGCGTCGCGGCCGGCGACCCCGCGCTGTACGGCCAGATCGTCAGCGCCAACGCCGACGCGGTGGTCGCGCTGCTCAACGAGGTCCGCGACGACCTCGACCGGGTGATCGCCGCCGTGGTCGGGGCCGACCGCCCCGGGCTGGAGGAGGTGCTCGGCCGCGGCGCCGCCGGCACCCGCGCCATCCCGGGCAAGCACGGCGGCCCGGCACGGCCCGTGCGTACGGTGCACGTCTCGGTGCCCGACCACCCCGGCGAGCTGGCCCGGCTGTTCGCCGACGCCGGTCGCAGCGGGGTCAACATCGAGGACGTCCGGATCGACCACGACCCCGGTCGCCCGGTCGGGCTGGTCGAGCTGGTCGTGGAGGAGGTCGGGGCCGAGCACCTGCGGGAGTCGCTCGAATCGAGGGGTTGGCTCACGCACCGGTAGGCTGACCTGCCGTGAGCAGCACCCCCCGACCCGCCGCCGCCCCCGCCGACCAGGCAGGGGCCGCCGTACCGTCCCCCGACCTGGTGGTCGCCGTCGACGGCACCTCCGGGTCGGGCAAGTCGAGCACCTCGCGCCAGGTCGCGCACCGGCTCGGGCTGCGCTACCTCGACACCGGCGCCCAGTTCCGGGCGATCACCTGGTGGATGCTGCGCCACGGCGTCGACGTGCGCGACGCCGACGCCGTCGCCGCCCGGGCCGCCGAGCCCGTGGTCGTGTCCGGCACCGACCCGCTGGACCCCACGATCACCGTCGACGGGGAGGACGCCGCGACCGCCGTACGCACCCCCGAGGTGACCGGTGCGGTGTCCCCGGTCAGCACCGTCCCGGAGGTCCGCGCCCGCCTGCTGGAGCTCCAGCGCGAGGTGATCGGCGCCGGCGGGATCGTCGTCGAGGGCCGCGACATCGGCTCGGTCGTGTGGCCGCAGGCCGACCTCAAGCTCTACGTGACCGCCGACCCGTCGGCGCGCGCCACCCGCCGCAGCGCCGAGGAGGGCGGCAGCGACGCGACCGCCACCGAGCAGGTCCTGCGCGAGCGCGACCGGATCGACTCCGGGCGCACCACCGCCCCGCTGCGCCGCGCCGACGGCGCGATCGAGCTCGACACCACGCCCCACACCCTGGACGAGGTCGTCGACCTCGTCCTGGGCCTGGTGCGCGACCTCCCGGCCCGGACCTCGCCGTGAGGTCCGCCCGCGCCCTCCGTGAGCCGCACCACCTGCTCCCGCCGCGCTCCGACCTCGCCGCCCACCCCACCCGCTGGCTGATGCGCGGCGGCCGACCGCCCTCGCGGTGGCTGATGTGTCGTCGCTGGGACGTGCGGGTGCACGGTGCCGAGCACGTGCCCGGCGGCGGACCGGTGGTGCTCGCTGGCAACCACGTCGGCTACCTCGACGGGCCGCTGGTGGCCGCCTTCGCCCCCCGGCCGCTGCACGTGCTGACCAAGACCGAGATGTTCGCCGGCGGCACGGGCCGCTTCCTCGCGGCCGCGGGCCAGGTGCCGCTCGACCGCTTCACCGTCGACCCCCGGGCGGTCCGCACCAGCCTGCGGGTGCTCCGCGACGGCGGTGCGGTCGGCATCTTCCCCGAGGGCGTGCGCGGTGACGGGTCGCTGGACCGATTCCACCGCGGCGCGGCGTACCTCGCGCTGGTCACCGGCGCGCCCGTGGTGCCCTTCACCGTCGTGGGCACCCGCGAGCCCGGCGGCCACACCGACAGCGTCCCCACCCCCGGGGCCCGTGTCGACCTCTCCTTCGGCGAGCCGCTCGACCTGGGCCGCGTGGACTGGCCGCGCACCCGCGAGCTGGTCGCCGCCTGCTCCACCACGCTGCGGCGACGCATGCTGGACCACCAGACCGACGCACTGGCCCACCTGGGCCGAACCCTCCCCGGGCCCCTGCCCGC
>JBBSKO010000279.1:0-2992 GCA_038256225.1 Propionibacteriales bacterium
ACGTCGTGGGTGCGGACCCAGGCCGTCTCGTAACCGGCGACGATGGCGGTGAGCCCGATCGTGATCGGCACGAACCAGAAGTGGTACACGGTCACGATCGCGAACTGCCAGCGTGCGATGTCGAGCGGATCGAGGTCCACGAAATCTCCTGATCGGGATGGATGGTGCTGGACACGCTAGGAATCGCGGGGACCCGTGAGCACGGTCGTCGGGCCCGAGGCGCGGCGCCGAAGGTCCCTGGCCTCCGGGGGAGCGGTCAGCGGAGGAAGCAGAGGTAGACGCCCACGACGGCCGGAGCGAGGCCGAGGAGCAGCCACGGGACCTGGGGGCGGCGCTGGTGGATCGCGGACGCGGCGACGGCCGCGAGCACGCCCATCACCCCCGCGATGGCGAGCAGCCCGATCCGAGAGGCCGGCACCGAGGCGTCGATGCTGACGGCAGCGACCACGAGTCCGACCGCGAGGTGGAAGACGGTCGAGAACAGCAGGACCGAGACCACCCAGCGCTGCACCCGGCGGGTGCTCGTCGGCGTCGGCACGGGACGGTGCGGCTGTCCGGGGACCATCAGGTGGGACCGGCGCTGTGCCGGGGAGGGGGGTGGCGGGCGCTCGTCGGTGCGGTCAGGCACGGTCGGCCTTCCTCTGGTCGGTCGGGGTGCTGCCCGCGAGCGCGAGCAGGCGTCGGGCCTCGGCGATCGCGGCCGGGGTGTCGGGCAGGATCCGGCCCGCGGCACGCAGGTCGGCGGTGCTGCCGAGACGGCCGAGCACGATCTCGTGCTGGGGGGTGACGCCGGAGAGCAGCACGACGATGCCGCGCCGCCCCAGCCGCTCGATCGCGTCGCCGAGCACCGTGGCCCCGGTCGCGTCGAGGGTCGTGACCCGCGACATCCGGAGCACGACGACGTCGACCGGGAGGATGTCGGGCAGCTCGAGCAGGAGCCGGTGGGCGGCACCGAAGAACAGCGGGCCGTCGATCCGGTAGACCACGATGTGCTCGGCCAGCAGGGCGTGCTCCTCCGCACCGTGGTCACCGACCTCGAGGGGGACCTGCTCGATCCGCGCGCTGCGCGCGACCGACCGCAGGGCCAGGACGACCGCGACGGCTACTCCCACGCCGACGGCCGTGACGAGGTCCAGGGCCACCGTGACGGAGAACGTCAGCAGGACGATGATCCCGTCCGACGGTGTCGAGCGGACCAGGGCGCGGAGGGCGCCGGCCTCGACCATCCGGACGCAGGTCGCGAAGAGCACGCCGGCGAGCGCGGCGAGGGGCACGGCCGAGACCAGGGGAGCGGCGACCAGGACGAGCAGCAGCAGCACCACGGCGTGGGAGACGGCCGCGAGGCGGGAGGTGGCGCCGGCGCGCACGTTGACGGCCGTGCGGGCGATGGCGGCCGTGGCCGGGATGCCGCCGAACAGCGGCACGACCATGTTGGCCACGCCCTGCCCGAAGAGCTCCCGGTCGGGGTCGTGGTGCTGGTCCACCGTCATGGCGTCCGCGACCGTGGCGCACAGCAGGCTCTCCAGGGCCGCGAGCGCCGCGATGGCGAGCGCCGCGGTGGCCAGGGTGCTGACGGCGCCGAGGTCCACGAAGTCGAGCGAGGGGGCCGGCAGCGTCGCGGGGAGGTCCCCGAGCGGGACGAGGTCCGCGCCCGACACCTGTGCGGCGAGGGTGGCGATCACGATGCCGACCAGCGAGAACGGCACCCCTGGTCGCCACCGGCCGCCGACGAGCATCAGCGCGGCGACGCCGAGCGACACCACGACCGGCGCCGCCTGGGGGTGGGCGACCCAGGTGGCCACGGCGTCGGCGGCGGTGGCCCACACCTTCTCGCCGGCGGGGTCGGACACCCCGAGCGCGAAGGGGACCTGCTGCAGCGCGATGACGACCGCGATGCCGGCGGTGAAGCCCTCGATCACCGAGACCGGCAGGAACCGGACGTACCGCCCGGACCCGGCCACGGCCATGGCGACCAGGACGATCCCGGCCAGGAACCCGACCATGAGCACCCCGGCGGGGCCGTGCTGGTGGGCGACCGGGACGAGCACCACGGTCATCGCGCCGGTGGGTCCGGAGACCTGGACGTTCGAGCCGCCGAGCACCGCGGCCACGATCCCGGCCACGACGGCGGTGGCCAGGCCGGCCTGGGCGCCCAGCCCGGAGGCGACGCCGAAGGCCAGGGCCAGCGGCAGGGCCACGATCGCCACGGTCACGCCGGCGACCAGGTCCTGCCTCGGGTGGCGGCGTACGGCAGCGAGGTCCTCGCGCTGCGGCAGCAGCCTGGTGAGCCGCCGGACGGTGGTGGGTGACGCTGGTCCTTCGATGATGTGCCTCCTGGTGCCCACCCTGGGCCCGGAGCGGGGCCGGGGCCAGGACGCAACGACCCCCGCCGGCGGGCCTTCGGGCCCGTGACGGGCGCGTCGGTGAGGAGCACCGTGGAGGTCATGGCACCCGTGTCCCCACCTGCCCCGCGTCCCCCCGTCCCGAGCGGTCCGGCGTCCCGCGCCGCCGCCGACCGCAGGCTCCTCGAGCTCGTCGAGCGCGAGCTGAGGCGGGCACCCGACGTGACGGAGTCCAGCGTCGGGGTCACGGTCCTCGGCCGCACCGTGACCCTGACCGGGGAGGTGGCCAGCCACCCGGAGAGGAGGTCGGCGGAGCGGGCGGCGCTGAGCGTGCCGGGGGTCCGCGCGATGGCTGCAGAGATCACCGTCCGACCGCACCTGGGCAGGGTCAGCGACAGCGACGTCGCCCGCGAGGTGGCCGCCGCGCTGGTCGCGGCCGTCGAGGTGCCGGACCAGGACGTGCTCGGCGCGGTCACCGACCAGGTCGTGACGCTGTCGGGCACTGTCCGCTCGGTGCTCGAGCGGGAGGCAGCAGTGCTTGCGGTGCAGGACCTGCCGGGGGTCGCCGGGGTGCACGACCACGTCGTGGTGCAGCCGGGCGGCTGACGTCAGCGCTGGGGCGCGAGCCGGCGCCACCTGTCGAAGGTGCC
>JBBSKO010000280.1:0-2986 GCA_038256225.1 Propionibacteriales bacterium
GGCCGGCGCCGCGGCGTCGTCGAGCCCGAACGGGCTCATCGTCCACCAGGGCAGGCCCCGGGCCAGCGTCTCCTCGCGCACGTCGGCCAGGGAGTGGTACGACGCCGCGCCGAGGTCGATCGGCGCCGAGCCGCCCGAGGCTGCCGCGGCCCAGCTGGCCCCGAGGAACTCCTCGCTGGTGGCCACCAGGTCGTGCGCGCGGCTGCGGGCGCGCTCGGGGTCCAGGACGAGCACGTGGGTGTCGTCGGGCATCAGGTCGACGAGCAGCTCCATCTCGTCGACGAGCACCGGGGCCAGCGACTCCATGCCCTCGACCGCGACGCCACCGGCGATCTTGTCGGT
This sequence comes from Propionibacteriales bacterium, assembly GCA_038256225.1. Lineage (GTDB taxonomy): Bacteria > Actinomycetota > Actinomycetes > Propionibacteriales > Nocardioidaceae > Nocardioides. The sequence goes on from JBBSKO010000280.1 coordinate 343, forward strand.
CAGCTCGAGCAGCTGCGGGTGCGCGCGGCCGAGCTCGGCGGCGCGGGCGCGCACCTCGTCGGTGAGGAGCAGCTCGCGGCACGGCGGCGCCCACAGCCGCGCTGCCGGCTCGAGCGTGCGCTGGTCGGCGACCGAGAACGTCCTGATCTCCTCCACCTCGTCGCCCCACAGCTCCACGCGCAGCGGGTGCTCCTCGATGGGCGGGAAGACGTCGAGGATCCCGCCCCGCACCGCGAACTCGCCCCGCTTCTCGACCAGGTCGACCCGGGTGTACGCCGCGTCCGACAGGCGCTGGACCAGGTCCTCGAGCGGGGCCTCGTCGCCCTTCGCCAGCTCGACCGGCTCGAGGTCCCCGAGCCCCTTGACCTGGGGCTGGAGGACCGAGCGGACCGGGGCGACGACCACCTTGACCGGACCGGTGCCCGCGGTGGTGCCGGGGTGGCGGAGCCGCCGCAGGACCGCCAGGCGACGCCCGACGGTGTCGCTGCGCGGGCTCAGCCGCTCGTGCGGCAACGTCTCCCAGCTGGGGTAGGAGACCACGAGCTCCGGGTCGACCAGGCTGCCCAGGGCGGCCTCGAGGTCCTCGGCCTCGCGCGAGGTCGCGGTCACCGCGAGCACGCTGCGCCCCTCGCGGACCAGGCCGGCGACGACGAACGGCCGCAGCGCCTCCGGGCCGGTCAGCTCGCGCGTGCGGACCCCGGCGGTCCGGGCGTCCTCGAGGGCGGCGGCGAGGACGGGGTCGGCCAGGACGGCCTCGGTGAGTCCGGAGAGGGACACGGTGCTCCGTTACGTGGGATGTGGCGCGGGGTGCGGCGGGGGTCGGGCCCGCGGGAGCGAGCCACGCACGACGACCCCCGCGGAGTGAGCGGGGGTGGGTGGGTTGCACGCCGAGTCTACGGCGCGCGGCTCGCCCCACCGGGCCCCGCAGTCCCCGTGCGCCGGTCAGTCGAGGATGTCGAGGTAGACGTCGTCGACGCTGCCGTTCAGCTGGTCCGCGCTCGCGACGAGCGGGGCTCCCGAGGGGTTGGACTTGCCCCCGACGGTCAGCGGGACCGTGGCGTCGAGTCCCGACAGGCTGCCGATCGGCCCGCTCCGCGACCAGCGGCGACGGGCGATCGTGCCGTCGGCGCGCACCCGTTGCTGCACGAGGGTCACCGTGTCGCCGGACCTCCGGCAGCTGAGATCGAACCAGCGGTCGGCACGTACCCGGGTGTCGGGATAGACCGCCACGGCGCCGAGGTCGCCCTTGACCCGGCACCCGGGCCGCCGCCCGTCAAACTGCAGCTTCATCTGAGACTTTGCGGCATAGAGGCCCCGCTGAACGACGTTGTCGCCGTTGTCCACCGTGGTGCCCGTCGACGTCGCGTCGAGGCGGACCGAGGCGCCGAGCACGAAGTCGCTTGCGCCGGGGTCGAGGTCGGGCGACCCCGTCGAGGTGACGGCGACCAGGGCCACCGGCACGGTCTGCCTGTCGGCACCCGGGGCGAAGGCCGGGAGGCGCAGCGCCCGTCCGGCACCCTCGTGGCGCAGCACCGTGGCCACGGCGTCGGCGTTGGTCCGCACCGCGGCCGTCGTGGGCGACGTGCCCGCGGTCGGGACCCGGGTCCCGTCACCGCCGGCCACGGCGCCGTCGAGGCTGAGCACGAGCTCCCGCCCGGTGGCCGTCGCGGCGACGGACGTCGTCGCGGCCGCGTCCGGGGTGACGCCGGGCGAGACCAGCAGCAGTGGTCCGGCGGCGCAGGCCGCGACCACGGCGACGAGGGCGGCGGACCTTCGTCGCACCGGCGTCAAGGCGCGCACGGTGGTGTGATCCATGGGGACTCCCGGGAAGGTCGGACGACGAGTTCGGGTGATCCTAGGTCCGCTCAGCGGGTGAGGGGCACACCGTGGTCGTGGAGCACCGCGCGCAGCCGGTCGTGGCCGTCGTCGAGGTGCCACTGCTCGGCCCGCAGCCCTGCGGACCGGGCCGCCTCGACGTTGTCGGCGCGGTCGTCGACGAAGAGCACCTCGCTGGCCCGGTCCCCGAGCAGCGCGACGGCCCTCTCGAAGTACGCCCGCTCCGGCTTGGCCGCCCCCAGGTCGCAGGAGTAGCAGGAGACGTCGAAGAGGTGGTCGTAGCCGAGCACGGTCCGCATGTGGGCGGCCCGGTGACGTTCCTGGTTGGTCCCGAGGTGCACCCCGACCCCGGTGGCGCGCAGCTCGTCGACCAGCGCCAGGGAGGTCGGGTCGACCTCGATGGCCAGCCAGACCGCCTCGAAGACCTCCTGCGGATCGGCCGGGTTGCCCGCCCGACGGAGGTGCTCGGCGAGGAGGGAGACGAAGTCCCCCTCGCCCCGCAGCGCCGGCATCTCCTCGGACCAGAACCCCTCCAGGAAGCCCAGCGCGTCCGGGCCCAGCCAGGGCTCCACCAGCGCGACCCAGTCCCCCGGGACGCGCTGCAGCACGCCGTCGGCGTCGAGCAGGACGTGGCGTACCGCGCCGCTCACACCGCGGAGCCGTGCGCGCGCACGAACGCCACGACCTGCTCGGCCAGCTCGGGACGGCACACGATCAGGTCGGGGAGGTAGACCTCGTCCTGGTTGTACTGCAGCGGCGACCCGTCGACGCGGGAGGTGAAGAGCCCCGCGTCGCGAGCCACCGCCAC